>NZ_JBYTDY010000008.1:0-255446 GCF_058791835.1 Paenibacillus sp. EB106-04-04-XG159
GAGGTAGATAGGTTCGGGGTGGAAGCACAGCAATGTGTGGAGCTGACGAATACTAATCGGTCGAGGGCTTATCCTAATGATATTCAAGCAAGGCTTTTCAAACTTCGCATTCAGTTTTCAGGGTATATACCTTGAACAAAATAGGTTTGGTGGCAATGGAGAAGGGGTTCCACGCGTACCCATCCCGAACACGACCGTTAAGCCCTTCATCGCCGATGGTACTTGGACCGCAGGGTCCTGGGAGAGTAGGACGTCGCCAAGCCGAAAATAACACCCCACAGACTGGGTAACCCGTCAGTGGGGTGTTTGTTGTTCACATCTTATCCACAATCGCCAATTATCCACGGGATAAATCTTCAAAAGCAAACATTTTGGCATTATCCACATGTGCGTAAGTATTTAAAAGATCAATCCACATCGATCTATCCCCAAAATGCTGCGGAAATGTTCATAATAACGTGGATAATAAAGCTGCGGACTGGTGCTGTCCACAATTACTCCCCATTTTTCTAACACGCTAGACATTTAAAAGCTAACTGTTCTGAACAACACTAGAAAGATGATGCACTTAAGTATCTCTGTAAAGGTTCTCCCTGATCTCACACTCTACAATATCTCTAATACAAGAATTTTAATTAGTAAAGTAAATCGTTCCTTCTCAAATTAAATGTAAAGCATATGAACAGCTTGAAAGTGACAGACTACATATTTGAGTTGGATAGATGAAGGAGAGTATTTTGTATGGATGATAAGATCAAACTGGCGATAATTTACTACAGCTCCACTGGAACTAACTATCAAATGGCACAATGGGCACAGGAAGCCGCTGAAGCTGCTGGTGCAGAAGTGAAATTGGTTAAAGTTCCTGAATTGGCTCCACAAGCTGCGATCGACAGCAATCCGGCATGGAAAGCGCATGTTGAAGCTACACAAAATGTTCCAACTGCACAAATAAGCGACTTGGATTGGGCAGAAGCGGTTATATTCAGCGTACCAACTCGCTTCGGCAGTATGCCTTCTCAGATGAAGCAGTTCTTGGATATGACTGGCGGCCTATGGGCACAAGGCAAATTGGCTAACAAGGTTGTAAGTGCGATGGCGAGTGCAGGCAATGCGCACGGTGGTCAGGAGGCAACCATTTTGAGCCTGTACACAACCATGTACCATTGGGGAGCGATTATCGCAGCACCTGGATACACTGATACCGTAACATTTTCTGCAGGGGGCAATCCATACGGTACCAGCGTCACTGTAGACCAAAACGGCAAGATGGTTGAGGATGTCCAGGATGCGGTTAAGCATCAAGCCACGCGTACTGTAACGGTTGCGTCTTGGGTGAAGCAAGGCCAGAACAACTAATATCTTAGTCGGTATAGCTTCCCTTCAGTGCGTGTGTTGGCTGAGGGGCTGTTTTTTTGTTACTATACATAGAAAATGATTAATTACCGAGTCTGTTCATGACGTATACTAAGCCAGTGCTATCTTTCAGAAATGTAAGCCAGTTGATAGTTAATTCGATACCAGAAATATCCCCTTTTCGATAAAGTTGAAGTAAGGAAAGGAGGTCGAGCAGCATGAAATCTATAACTAACCGTAGATCGAACCTTACTGTTCAAACTTCTATGCGGATGACTCGCGGCGGAAATGATGCGGCATACGCAAATCGATCACAGGATGATGCTAAGTCGGCTCAGGGCTTCAATCAGCATGATTCGAAGCAAGCCGCGGCATGTGCACAATCTCGATCTTCTGCGCGCGGGATTCGTTGGCTCATCGCTGTACTTTGTGTCGCGCTTATTATACCAATAGTTGGTTGGCTCGGCTTAGTTCTAGCCGGCAATCAGTGGATTGATGAAGCGAAGCTGAATAATTATTATAACGAAGTGATTTCTAATGAGGTGCTGTCGAACGGTCAACCCATCGCACGGGTAGAGGAAATGCCCCCGTATGTAATGGATAGCTTGATTGCGATTGAGGACCATCGATATTATTTGCATCCTGGGGTCGATCCTATTGGCCTGATGCGTTCGGTCTGGGTCAATCTGCAGGAGCAGAGTAAAGCGCAGGGTGGCAGTACGATTACGATGCAGCTCGCCCGCAATCTATTCTTAAGCCAAGATAAGACGTATAGCCGTAAGATTAAGGAAGTGGCGGTTGCCGCTAATCTCGAATGGAGATACAGTAAAGAAGACATCTTAAACCTTTATCTGAATAAAGTGTATTTTGGGCACGGAATATACGGAATCGAAGCGGCGGCAAATTATTATTTTGGCAAGACTACGAAGTTAGATAGTGGGCTGCCAGTTGTGACACAGGCTGAGACAGCTATGCTGGTAGGGCTCTTGAAAGCACCTGAACATTATTCGCCGTTCAAGGATCCCGAGAGTGCACAGTATCGTCAGCAGGTCGTGCTGGATCGTATGCATGAGTTAGGCTGGATAAGTGATTCCGAGTGGCTCACGGCAAAGCATGAAGAACTGCATCTGAATACTTCGTTTGCGAAACAGGACGATGAGGAGTCGAAGCTCCTGACGCGCAATTGAAGATGAGTTTGCATCTGGAGAGGGCGTATAGAATATCATTGGCAAGCGCTAGGCGGTCGCACTAGCGTATTTTTTTGGATACTCTTGTATTTTCATAATATTACTACTGCAACAATATTCAATTCATTCTATAATAGTAACCAAATCAAGGGAGGAGGCATGCCATGAATGGATTGACCTGGGTGGTATTTGGTTATGCATGCATAGTAAATGCACTCGGTTACGCCTGGATGGCAGTGGACAAGCGTCGTGCTACACGCCGCAAGCGGCGAATTCCGGAACGACAGCTATTTCTGACAGCTTGGTTGGGCGGCGCACTCGGCGTATTGCTTGGAATGTATAACAAGCGTCATAAGACGCAGCATCTAACCTTTACAGCAGGGATACCGTTCATACTGATCGTAAACTTGTTGGTGTACGGTTTCATCATCATTCGATTCGGGTAATTGTATGTTATTAACCTACTGGCTCAATAGGGCTGCAGGAGACATGGATGAGGGGGATGAAGTATGAATTTCGTTCGAGTGCTGGTAGCTTATGATGGGTCAGAGCCTTCTATAAAGGCATTGGATCATGCAATACATATGGCAGAAAGTAACGGTAAAGTTGAACTTCGCATCCTGCACATCTTTCAATTACCGCAGTATTTCATAGGGGATGCGTTCGCGACTGCTTCTCCGCAAGTTAACGAAGAAATATACGAATTCGCTATGCAGCTGGAATCGCAAGCTAAGGAGAAGATTAGCTTCTTAGGCGACCGTGCTCAGGTTGAAGTGCTGCAAGGCCCTCCAGGCCAAGCGATCCTTGACTACGCTGACAAGAACCACTGTGATCTCATTATTATCGGAAGCCGCGGCCTAAGCGGTCTGAAGAAGTTTGTACTGGGCAGCGTCAGCTTGCATGTTGTCCAGAGCTCTAAAGTGCCGGTGCTTGTTATGAAATAAATATGGAATACGAAGATACGGAAGACCAGCATACTGCTATCGAGAGATGGCGGTTCTGGTTTTCTTTTTGTTTGGACTTGCGTGCGGAAAATGGTATATAACCGAACGATTTATTTATATTAATAATTAACGTTCGCATTCTGGGTTGACACTTGATGTGAGGCCTTGTTAAACTGAAAATGATAATGTCGATAGTCGAACAATAACAGTTATATAGATTACATTTTCGTATAGTTCCGTGAATATGGACGGAAGTTTCTACCCGAAGACCGTAAATCTTCGGACTACGGGAATGACGATACTCTGTGTTTTTGACGTGGCGGAGGATCGTCATTTTCATAATAGACACTTGCGCCAATCGGGAATCGATAGCTCCGTGCGGCTTTTTTTGTGTGGCTTAACATTTACTTGGAAGCAATGAATGGAGGACACAGGGATGAAGGACAGTAAGGTGATTAAGGTTGGAGTCATTATGGGTTCTACCTCCGATTGGGAGACGATGAAGCGTGCTTGCGACATATTAGATGAGCTGGATGTCGCTTATGAAGCGCGCGTCGTATCCGCGCATCGGACGCCGGACGAGATGTTCCGCTATGCAGAGACCGCGGAGGAGCGCGGCATCCGCGTCATTATTGCCGGCGCGGGCGGTGCCGCGCATCTGCCTGGCATGGTAGCAGCGAAGACAGTGCTGCCGGTTATCGGCGTTCCGGTGAAGAGCTCGAACCTGAACGGTCTGGATTCGCTGCTGTCCATCGTGCAGATGCCGGCAGGTGTGCCCGTTGCCACGGTAGCGATTGGCAACGCGGGCGCGACGAACGCGGGGCTGCTGGCGGCGCAGATGCTTGGCATGGAAGACGCCGCGCTGCGCGAGCGGCTTGCGCAGCGACGTGAACAGATCCGCGCGCAAGTAGTGGAAGCGGGGGATCTGGCATGATGCGGAACGGAGCGCAGGAGCGCGAAGCAAGCAGCAAGGCGGCGATGAAGCCGCTGCTGCCAAGCGCGACGATAGGCGTGCTGGGCGGGGGACAGCTTGGACGAATGATGGCCCTGGCTGGCATAGCCATGGGCTACCGCTTCGTCACGCTGGACCCAGCGGCGGACGCGCCGTGCGCGCAGGCGGCGCAGCATATCCGCGCGCCATATGATGATCTGGCGGCGGCGGAGGAACTGGCGAAGCGTTCCGATGTCATCACCTACGAGTTCGAGAATGTCTCACTCGATGTGGTGCAGGTGCTGGAACGCGAAGCGTATGTGCCGCAGGGCAGCCGCTTGCTGCAGACGACCAAGCATCGACTGCGCGAGAAGGGCGCGCTGACAGCGGCAGGCATCCCTGTCGCGCCGTATGCGGCGATTCACAGCTTGGACGATCTGGAGCAGCATCTGGCTGCTGTAGGCGGACAAGGTGTACTAAAGACGTGCACAGGCGGCTATGACGGCAAGGGACAATATATGATTCGTCGTCCAGAGGAAGCACGAGAGGCGTATGAAACATTGGCATCAACCGGCGCTGAGCTCGTGCTCGAAGCCTACATTCCATTCGTGAAAGAGCTGTCTGTTATTGCGGCACGCAATCCTAATGGAGATATCGCCACCTTCCCGGTTGCTGAAAATATACACCGAGATCACATCCTGCACCTATCCATCGTCCCGGCTCGTATCGCGACGCATGTGCTGGAAGAAGCAAAGCGTATCGCACACCGCATAGCGGAATCGCTTGAAGTTGTAGGCTTGATCGCGGTCGAGATGTTCCTTACAGAAGACGAGCAACTGCTCGTAAACGAGCTTGCACCTCGACCGCATAATTCTGGGCATTATACAATAGACGCCTGTCGAACTTCTCAGTTCGAGCAGCATGTGCGAGCGATCTGCAATTTGCCGCTTGGCGATACATCTCTCATGACGCCTGTCGTTATGGTAAACTTACTCGGAGAACACCAGTCAGACATGTTACAATGGTTAGCGAGTGAAGACTCGACGGCGAGGTCGCTAGGTGTGACACCGAAGCTGCATGATTACGGCAAGTCAGAAGCTCTGCCTAAGCGCAAGATGGGGCACATCAACGTGCTGGCTCCTGATGTTGAATCTGCGTTGGCTTGGGTGAAACAGACAAATATTTGGAGGAATCAACAACAATGATCGAACGTTATTCACGCCCGGAGATGCGGGCTATATGGACTGAAGAGAATAAATTCAAGGCATGGCTCGAGGTTGAGCTGTGCGCGTGCGAGGCATGGGCGGAGCTTGGGGTCATCCCGAAGGAAGACACAGCAGAGCTGCGTGCCAAAGCAGACTTCGATATCAACCGCATCTACGAGATTGAAGCAGAGACGCGCCATGATGTCATTGCCTTTACACGTGCTGTGTCTGAGACACTTGGACCTGAGCGTAAATGGGTTCACTACGGCCTTACGTCTACTGACGTCGTGGACACTGCGCTTGGCTATCTTTTAAAGCAAGCAAACGATATTCTCGATAAAGACATTGTGAACTTCATTGAAATATTGAAAAATAAAGCACTCGAATATAAAGATACGCCGATGATGGGACGTACTCACGGGGTTCATGCCGAACCAACTACATTTGGTCTGAAAATGGCACTCTGGTACGCTGAGATGCAGCGCAACCTGGAGCGCTTCCGTCATGCGGCAGACAGCGTGCAATTCGGCAAGATGTCCGGTGCAGTCGGCACATATGCCAACATCGATCCATTTGTTGAAAAATTCGTATGCGAGAAGCTGGGAACGAAAGCTGCCCCAATCTCAACGCAGACGCTTCAGCGTGATCGCCACGCTGAATACATGTCTGTGCTCGCATTGATCGCAACATCGCTTGATAAGTTTGCAACGGAGATCCGCGCCCTGCAAAAGAGCGAGTTCCGCGAAGTGGAGGAAGCATTTGCAAAGGGACAGAAAGGTTCTTCCGCTATGCCTCATAAGCGCAACCCGATCGGCTGTGAGAACATCTCCGGTCTGTCTCGCGTGATTCGCGGACATATGATCAGCGCATATGAGAATGTAACGCTCTGGCATGAGCGCGATATCTCGCACAGCTCCGTTGAGCGTGTCATCCTTCCAGATGCGACGATGCTGCTTAACTACATGTTGAACCGCTTCATGAACATCGTGAAGAACCTTACCGTATTCCCTGAAAATATGAAACGCAACATGCAGCGCACTTACGGCGTGCCGTTCTCCGGCCGCGTTATGACGAAGCTGATCGACAAGGGCTGGAGCCGTGAGCAAGCGTACGATACAGTTCAGCCGCGTGCGATGCAGGCTTGGGAAGAGCAGCGCAGCTTCCGCGAGATCATTGAACAGACACCTGAGATTACATCGGTGCTGTCTGCAGAAGAGATTGAAGATGCATTCAATCCTTCCTGGCATCTGAAGAATGTGGATACAATCTTCCGTCAAGTGGGATTGTTGTCTTAGGCGAATATCTATGTAATGCAGCCGCCGTGTGACTTAGGTCAGACGGCGGACATCGTTCCGGGTGTGGTGTGGAGATACAGACACATCTGGTCTAGGGGAGAGGATCGAATGTCAACCGCAGCGATTTCTACGGCAGCAGATATAGTAAAGGCACCGCTATTGTATAAGGGGAAAGTACGTGAGCTATATGATCTGGGGCAGCATTATCTTATCGTAGTGACTGACCGCATTTCAGCGTTTGACTATGTACTGGATCCAGCGGTCCCTGAGAAGGGCAATGTTCTGAATCGTCTAAGCGCATTTTGGTTTGGAGCGACGAAGCATCTAATTGATAATCATGTCGTACACACCGATGTTGATCTATTAGGTGACATCGTGACCGATAAAGAAGCGCTTCGTCATCGAATCATGGTCACGAAGAAGGCTGAGCGTATCGACATCGAATGCGTCGTGCGCGGTTACATTACGGGCGGCGGCTGGCGTCAATACAAGGAGACGCAGACCGTAAACGGAATTGCGCTGCCAGCTGGCATGCGCAAAAATGAGCGCTTTCCGCAGCCGATCTTCACACCTGCGGCGAAGAACGATGTCGGTCACGATGAGGATATCTCGTTCGATCGAATGACCGAGATCACGGGCGCAGACATCGCTAAGCAGCTGCGCGACAAGAGCATCATGCTGTATGAATTCGCACGCAGCTATTGCGAAGAGCGCGGCATCATCCTGGCAGACTGCAAGTTCGAATTCGGGCTTGTGGACGACCAACTGATCCTGATCGATGAGATTTTTACGCCAGACTGCTCTCGCTTCTGGGCAAAGGAGAACTACGCTCTGGATATCGAGATCGACAGTATGGACAAAGAGCCCGTGCGCACCTACCTTGCCAACTCAGACTGGGATAAGAACAGCAAGCCTGATCCTCTCCCGCAGCATGTTGTAGATGAGACCACTCGCCGATACGTTGACATTCAAACGCGATTGATGAAGTAACATATGACTCCCAAGCCATGAGAATGGTTATGGGGGTCTTTTTATTGCGACTTTAATTATTTTGGTGTATATTGCCCACACAATGCGTCTGATTAATATCCCCGTGGATCAGGAGAATAAGGTGTATCTCGCAGCATGTTTGGGTAATATCCCCGTGGATCAGGAGAATGAGATGTATCTCGCAGGATGTTTGAGTAATATCCCTGTGGATCAGGGAATAGGGTACCTCCGCAGTGTGTTCGGGCAATATCCCTATGGATCAGGAGAATGAGATGTATCTCGCAACATGTTTGGGTAATATCCCCGAGGATCAGGAGAATAAGGTGTATCTCGCAGCACGTTTGAGTAGTATCCCCATGGTTCAGGGTGAGCGAGTAAAATTGAGAGTCTGAGCGAATGGGATAGTGGTCAGATGGACTTACAAAGGGACATATCCTGTGTGAGCAGGAGTAGGTATGATATCTTGTGCTGAATTCATATTAGATGGGTGAAGAAGTTGTGACTCCCTGGCCGAGTGTGGCTGTGGGAGTTTTTTATTTTATGCGGCTGAGTTGTCTGGATTGATGGGGAACTAAAACGAAGCGGGCGTGGGGGAACTAGCAGAAGGACTGGGCTAAGGGTACCAAATACAGAGTGAGGTCAGGAACGAGAAAGAGAAAAAATGGGTGTTGAATTAATTTGGAGGATATTGACAATAAATAAAAGTGGAGGTATAGTTAATTACACGACTAATTAACCGATCTGGTGGTGGTGATATGGGGTTTGTAATCGATGACAGCCGCGCTATTTTTATGCAGATTGCTGAACGGATTGAAGACGATATTATTAAAGGTTTGCTCTTAGAGGAATCTCAGGTGCCTTCGAAGATGCAGATCGCAACGTTCTATCAGATTAATCCGGCAACTGCCGCGAAGGGGGTAAGTCAGCTGATGGATCAAGGGATCTTGTATAAGAAGCGGGGTATCGGCATATTTGTGGCTGCTGGCGCACGTGAGAAGCTGATGGAGCAACGGAAGGAACAATTCTATGAGCAGTATGTAGTGGCAATGATTCAAGAGGCGGAGAAGCTGGGCATTACAGCAGAGCAACTATCGAACATGATTAAGAGGGGGGCGAAGCGGGATGGATAGTGTCATTGAGTTGAATCGATTAAGCAAGGTTTATGGAAATGTAAAAGCTATTGATGCTGTCAGTTTTACTGTGGAAGCGGATAAGATTTACGGACTTCTTGGGCGCAATGGAGCGGGGAAGACAACGATTATGCATCTGATTACAGCGCAGCTATTTGCGACAAGCGGTGAACTGAAGGTGTTTGGCGAGCATCCTTATGAGAATGAGCGCGTGCTCAGTCAGATCTGCTTCGTGAAGGAAAGCCAGAAGTATCCGGATATGTATCGCGTTAAGGATGTATTGGAAGTGTCCCAGTTGCTCTTCCCGAATTGGGATCGGGATTATGCTTATTCGTTGATTGAGGATTTTCGACTTCCGTTGAAGCGCCAAATGAAGAAATTGTCTCGGGGGATGCAATCCGCGGTTGGAATTATTGTTGGGCTTGCAAGTCGGGCGCCGTTGACGATATTCGATGAGCCTTATCTGGGTCTTGATGCGGTTGCAAGGAGCTTGTTCTACGATCGCCTGATCGAGGATTATGGCGCTCATCCGCGGACGATTATGCTGTCTACGCATCTGATAGACGAGGTCAGTCAACTGCTGGAGCATGTACTGGTCGTAGATAACGGCAAACTTATTATGGATGAGGATGCCGATGATCTGCGCGGCAAGGCCTATACGGTGGTAGGGCCAGCATCCAAGGTAGACAGCTTTACAGCAGGCAAGGAAGTCATTAATCGCTCACCGTATGGGGCATTGGCGTCTGCTACGGTATATGGGGGCTATCATGCCGGTGTTAAGCAGCAGGCAGAGGCGTTGGGGCTGGAGCTGGCGACGGTATCACTGCAGCAGCTGATCGTATATATGACTCGTGGTCAAGTAGGTCATAAGGAGGTTGAGGTATAATGAATCGGACATCCAGTGTGTTGAAAATGCATTTGCGCAATAAATTCGCTTGGTTTATGCTCCCTTGGATGATCATGCTGTTCAGCTTCTTTATCAACTTGACCATTGGCTTCTTCATCAACTATAGTGCTTCCGAAACTTTATTTATTACAGGAGGCATATCCTCGATCTTTGTCTATATGTTGATAATCGGGATGGTTAGCATTTCTCAATTCTTCTCCTATACGTTAGGAATGGGCGTACGGAGGACGGATTTTTTTACAGGAACGATGGCGATGGTAGGGATCGTAGGCGCTGTAACAGCAATTGCACTAGCTGTATTAGCTAAGATTGAAAGTGATCTGACAGGCGGATGGGGAGTGCAGCTGCAGTTTTATAGTTTGCCTTATCTCAATGACGGTTCCTTTATCGAGCAAATAGTCGTCTATTTCAGCTTATTGGTGAATCTATTCCTGTTCGGATTTCTCCTGGCATGTCTGTATCGCCGCTTTGGAGGATGGGGCCTGATCGGATCGTGTTTAATCCTGTTGCTAGTAACCAGCATTGGGTCGTTCGTGATGACCTATTACGAATTATGGGTGCAAGCATTCGAATGGTTTATCCAATACTCAGCGGTACAGCACTCGATCTGGCTGCTCGGCGCTTCTGTTATCTATGCGATACTCTCGTATCTGATGCTGCGCAAATCGACCATTGTAGCAGGAATATCATGAAATAGAATATCGTATAAGCTTCTGCATTGCCGTCCGAATATGGCTTCGGGCGGTATTTTTGTTGTTCGTAGAGGACAAACAGATGTGGTATAAACGAACTATATATCTTAACATAGCTATAATGTTCGTGTTTATCGGTTGACATGGATGTTTGAACACTGATAAACTAGATTCAAATCCGAATATAACGTATGATGATATCTCTCGTATAATTCTGGGAATAAGGCCGGAAGTCTCTACCCGAAGACCGTAAATCTTTGGACTACGAGTGAAAGCGATCAGCAACCGCATGCTTGTCTGCCGCACATTAGATGAATCACAGCTATGATCCAGTGTGAAGATGAGCGTAGTCTAGCGGGAATGGCCATGCATGTGCTGCGTTTTCTTTCCGCCATAAGCTTAGAAAAGTCCGAGGGTAGTGTGTCTGAACTATCTGTGGACTTTTTTTGTTTAAGTATTGTTGCTTGATTAGTCAGTTGGCCGACGTTGCTGCGTTAGGCACCCATTATGATCACACTCTGGGGAGGAACCAATTCCATGTTTAAAGCAAAGGTGTATGTAACGACGAAAGCAAACGTTCTCGATCCGCAAGGCTCTGCAGTTCAACAAGCGCTGCACACGATGGGGTATGGTGCAGTTGAGGAAGTGCGCATCGGTAAGTATATGGAATTGACGCTTGATACAGATAATCGTGCTGAAGCGGAAGCAATGCTCGAGAAGATGTGTAATCAATTGCTAGCGAATACAGTCGTTGAAGACTATCGTTACGAGTTGGAGGGCTAAGGGCATGAAGGTAGCGGTACTCGTATTTCCGGGTTCCAACTGCGATTGGGATTGCGTGCATGCGGCAGAAGAGATGTTGGACGGAGCGACAGTCGAGCGCGTCTGGCATACGACGGAACATTTGACAGGCTATGACTTGATTATTATTCCTGGCGGTTTCTCTTATGGGGACTACTTGAGATGTGGAGCGATCGCTCGTTTCGCGCCAGTGATGAGCGCAGTAGAGAAGGCTGCGGCAGAGGGCACGTTCGTGCTGGGTATCTGCAACGGTTTTCAGGTCTTGACGGAAGCGGGCTTGCTTCCTGGAGCATTGCGCCATAACACAAGCTTGAAATTCCGCTGCAGTTCTTCGAATCTGCGTGTGGTGAATAACGGAACAGCATTTACGAGCGAATATGCTCAGGACGAAGTGATCGACATTCCGATCGCTCATGGCGAAGGCAACTACTATTGTGATGAGGACACGCTGCAAGAGCTGAAGCGCAGCAACCGCATCGTATTCACATATGAAACGAACCCGAACGGTTCGATTGAAGATATAGCGGGTATTATCAATGAACGAGGAAACGTGCTCGGCATGATGCCGCATCCAGAGCGTGCGATTAGCGAACTGCTCGGTTCCAAGGATGGCGTGCGTATGTTTCAGTCAATTATGAAGGCTTGGAGGGAACGTCATGCAACCAACGTTAACTAAGGATCAGATTCCTGGCGCAGTAGAGCTGGGCAAGGCGAACATGAAGAAGGAGCCGACACCACAGCAGATTGCTGACGAGCGCATCTATGCAACGATGGGCGTGAGTGATTCCGAGTATGACTTGATCTGCGGCCTGCTTGGCCGCAAGCCGAACTTTACGGAGATTGGCGTATTCAGCGTGATGTGGTCCGAACATTGTGCTTATAAAAATTCGAAGCCGTTACTGCGACGTTTTCCGACGACAGGCGACCGCGTGCTTGTAGGTCCGGGAGAAGGCGCTGGTATCGTCGATATCGGCGACGGTCAAGCGGTATGCTTCAAGATCGAGAGCCATAACCATCCATCCGCGGTTGAGCCTTATCAAGGTGCGGCAACAGGTGTGGGCGGCATCATTCGCGACATCTTCTCGATGGGCGCGCGTCCGATCGCATCGCTGAACTCGCTCCGTTTCGGCAAATTGACGGATGACCGCGTTCGCTACCTGTTTGAAAATGTAGTAGCAGGTATCGCAGGCTACGGCAACTGTATCGGGATCCCGACAGTTGGCGGCGAGATCATGTTTGACGAGAGCTATGAAGGAAATCCACTCGTTAACGCGATGTGCGTAGGGCTGATCGACCATAAAGACATTCAGAAGGGTGTAGCGAGCGGCGTAGGCAATCCGGTGTACTATGTGGGTCCTCCAACGGGCTGCGACGGTATTCACGGCGCGACATTTGCCTCTGAGGAATTGACAGCAGAATCGGAAGAGAGAAAGACAGCGGTCCAGGTTGGCGATCCGTTTATGGAGAAATTGGTCATGGAGTCCTGTCTGGAGCTTATTAAATCCGGTATCGTGATCGGTATTCAAGATATGGGCGCAGCGGGGCTGACTTGCTCCAGCGCGGAGATGGCTAGCAAAGCGGGCAACGGTCTGGAATTGCATCTGGATGAAGTGCCGCAGCGCGAGCGCGGCATGACACCATATGAGATGATGCTGTCTGAATCGCAGGAGCGCATGCTGTTCGTGATCGAAGAGCATAACGAGCCGATCGCGATGGAGATCTTCGACCGTTGGGGCGTTATCTGCCGCAAGGTCGGACGTGTAACGGATGACGGCCGCCTTCGCCTTATGTATGGCGAAGAGGTGGTTGCGGATATGCCGGTGCGCGGCTTGGTTGACGAGTGCCCGGTATATGAGAAGCCGACGAAGGTGCCTGCCTATTACACGGCCAATGAATCCGTCGATACGAACCGTTATACGGAAGTAACGGACGTAAACGATGCATTGCTGAAAGTGATGGGTTCCCCTACTGTCGCAAGCAAAGAGTGGGTTTACAACCAGTACGACAGCCTGGTGCGCACAAGCACAGCCGTGCGCCCAGGCTCTGACGCAGCGGTTGTAACGGTGCGCGGCACGCGCAAGGCGCTCGCCATGACGACGGATTGCAACGGACGCTATGCGTACCTGGATCCGTACGTCGGCGGAGGCATCGCGGTTGCGGAAGCAGCGCGCAACATCGTATGCTCCGGCGCGGAGCCGCTCGCGATCACCGACAACCTGAACTTCGGCAACCCGGAGAAGCCGGAGAACTTCTGGCAGATGTCGCAAGCGGTTGATGGGATGGCGGAGGCTTGCCGCCATTTGAATACGCCTGTTATCGGCGGCAATGTCAGCTTGTACAACGAAAATGCAAAAGGCGCTATCTACCCGACACCAGTTGTAGGGATGATCGGCCTCGTTCATGATACAGATCATATTACGACACAAGGCTTCAAGCAGGCTGGAGACATCGTGCTCCTGCTAGGCGAGACGAAGGCTGAGCTTGGCGGCAGTGAGTTCCAAACAGTCGTACACGGCGTAACGGAAGGCCGTCCGCCAGTGTTGGACTTGGCGGCGGAAGAGAATCTGCAGCGTGCCGTGCTCGTCGCAATTCAAGCGGGTAAAGTGCAATCCGCGCATGACCTGTCGGAGGGCGGACTTGCGGCAGCATTTGCGGAGAGCTGCATTAGCGGAAGCATCGGCGCAAGCGCTGAATTGACAGCAGAAGGCTTGTGTGCGGATATCGCCTTGTTCAGCGAATCCCAGTCCCGCATTCTGCTCTCGGTTCGCCCGGAGCATGCGGATGAAGTCTTGCAGGTATGTGCCCAATACGAAGTGCCTGTTCAACGCCTTGGTGTCGTTGGCGGCGACCGCATCCAGCTCGGAGTAAACGGTCAAGCGGCCATTGATATAACACGCGAAGCAGTGGAACGGGTATGGAAGGATGCGATTCCATGTCTGATGCGATAAATCAGAAGCAGCGGGAGCGGGAAGAGGCGGAGCGCGTATATGGCTTGAGCCGGATGGATGCGGAAGGCAGTTATTTTAACGAGGGCAGCGGTCATGACGGACCATTCGACCGGCTGCGTGAAGAATGCGGCGTGTTCGGGGTATTCGGATACCCCGACGCGGCGTCGCTGACTTATTACGGTTTGCACACACTGCAGCATCGCGGTGAGGAAAGCAGCGGCATCTGCACGTCTGACGGCAAGCGGTTCCACTATCACCGCGGCATGGGCCTTGTGAAGGAAGTGTTCGACAAGGATCTGCTTGGATCGTTGAAGGGCGACTGTGCCATCGGCCATGTTCGCTATTCAACGGCTGGCGACAGCGGCATCGCGAATGCGCAGCCGCTGGTGTTCAAGACGCGCGACGGCGAATTGTCGGTCGCGACGAACGGCAACATCGTGAATGCGCCCAGTATTCGCCGCGAGCTCGAGCAGAAGGGCTCGATCTTCCAGACGACGAGCGACACCGAGGTTATCGCGCATCTGATCGCTCGCTCGGAGGCGGATATCGTAACGGCAGCGAAGGAAGCGCTGCAGCGGCTGGTCGGCGGCTTCGCGTTCTTGATCATGACGAACGACAAGCTGCTCGTTGCCTCCGATCCGAACGGACTCCGTCCGCTCGTGATGGGGCGCATGGGCGACGCTTATATATTCGCGTCAGAGACTTGCGCGCTGGATGCAGTCGGCGCGCGCTTCATCCGCGCGATCGAGCCGGGCGAGCTGCTCGTGTTCGACGAGAAGGGCTACCGCTCGGAGCGCTTCGCTCGCTTGGAGCGCCGCGCGTTGTGCGCGATGGAGTTTATTTATTTCTCGCGTCCTGACAGCGACCTGCACGACGTCAACCTGCATACCGCGCGCAAGCGCATGGGCAAGGAGTTGGCGAAGGAGGCGTTTGTCGAAGCGGATATCGTGTCCGGCGTGCCGGATTCCAGCATCTCGGCCGCGATCGGCTATGCGGAATATACGGGCATCCCTTATGAGATGGGGATGATCAAGAATAAATACAGCGGCCGGACCTTCATCCAGCCGAGCCAAGAGCTGCGCGAGCAGGGCGTGAAGATGAAGCTGAGCGCCGTGCGCAGCGTCGTGGAAGGCAAGCGCGTCGTGCTGATCGATGACTCGATCGTGCGCGGCACGACTTCGCGCCGCATCGTGACGATGTTGCGTGAGGCGGGCGCGCTGGAGGTGCACCTGCGCATCGCGTCGCCGCCATTTATGAATCCGTGCTTCTACGGCATTGATACGCCGCGCACGGAGGATTTGATTGCCTCCTCTCATTCTATTGAGGAGATGTGCAAGCTGGTTGGAGCCGATTCACTCGCCTTTTTATCTCATGAGGGCACGGTTGCTGCGATTGGCGGGGCATTTTCAAAGGAGAAAAACGGTGGTCTGTGCATGGGCTGCTTCGATCATGATTATCCAACACCGCTGCAGTTGGCAGCTCAAGCTACGACTTGCAGTTAAGATGACGGCTGGGAGGGAGCGAGCTGGAAGGGTTGTCCGTCTAGCAGGCGGGCCGCCCTCTGGTTCCTTCACCTAGCGTGATGAATATGGACAATAGTATGTATAAAGGAGAGGGACCCATGTCTGAAGCTTACAAACAAGCGGGAGTTGACATTGCCGCGGGCAACGAAGCAGTTGAACGGATGAAGAAGCACGTGCGTCGCACGTTCCGTCCGGAGGTCATGACGGATCTTGGCGGCTTCGGAGCGCTGTTCCAGCTGAACAGCAAGAAGTATGAGGAGCCGGTGCTCGTATCGGGCACGGATGGCGTTGGTACGAAGCTGATGCTCGCATTTGCGGCGGATAAGCATGATACGATTGGTGTGGATGCGGTCGCGATGTGCGTGAACGACATCGTCGTGCAGGGCGCGGAGCCGCTCTTCTTCCTGGACTATCTGGCTTGCGGCAAGGTTGACCCCGCTCGTATCGAAACGATCGTACAAGGGATCGCAGACGGCTGCTCGCAGTCGGGCTGCGCGCTCATCGGCGGCGAGACGGCAGAGATGCCGGGCATGTACGGTGCGGAGGAGTATGATATTGCAGGTTTCAGTGTTGGGGTCGTCGAAAAGTCTAAGCTCGTGAACGGATCAACGATTGCGCCAGGGGATGTGGTGTTGGGTCTCGCATCCAGCGGTGTGCATAGTAACGGGTTCTCTTTGGTGCGTAAGCTGCTGCTGGAGAAAGCGGGTTATTCTCTGGATGCTCAGGTGCCGGAGCTTGAGACGGATGCGAGTTTGGGGGAAGTGCTGCTGACGCCGACGCGCATTTATGTGAAGCCGTTGCTCACGTTGATGAACGATGCGACGGTTAAAGGAATGGCGCATATTACAGGCGGAGGCTTCTTGGAAAATATCCCTCGCATGCTTCCAGAGGGTACGGCGGTTGAGATCGATTACGGCTCATGGCCTGTGCTGCCTGTATTTCGTTTGATGGAGAAGGTTGGCGGTCTGACAGCGCAGGAGCTGTTCACGACGTTTAATATGGGGATCGGCATGATCGTGGTTGTCGCGGAGGCGGATGCGGTCGCAGCGGAAGCGATTCTGCGCGAGCAGGGCGAAGCTGTGTACCGCATCGGTAAGGTGCACGCGGGTGAGCGTACGGTTCATATCCCTGGTGTCGGGATATGACGGGCAAGAAAGCGCGCGTGAGTGACGGTGGTGCGGCTGGTGCTGAGCGCAAAGATCGCGATGACCGCGAAGTCCGCGCTGCTCGTCGCTTGGCTCGTGTCGCGGTGTTCGCCTCTGGCTCGGGCTCGAACTTTCAGGCGCTGGTCGATGCGGTGCGTGCCGACCCCAGCGGGTTCGGCGCCGAGATCGCGCTGCTTGTCTGCGACAAGCCCGGCGCTTATGTGCTGGAGCGCGCACAGGCGGCTGGGGTGAAGTCGGCGGTATTCACGCCGAAGTCATACCCAAGCCGCCGCGAATATGAACTCGATGTCGTCCGCCTGCTGGAGGCGGAAGGCATCGAGTGGATCGCGCTCGCGGGCTATATGCGCCTGATTACGCCTGTGCTGTTGGAAGCGTACGGCGGGCGCATTTTGAACATTCACCCGTCGCTATTGCCTTCATTTCCCGGATTAGATGCGGTGAAACAGGCGCTAGATTACGGGGTGCGCGTGACGGGTGTGACGGTGCATCTGGTGGACGAGGGTATGGATACAGGCCCGATTCTAGCGCAGCGGTCAGTCGAGATCGCGGACGGCGATACGCTTGAGACGCTGGCTGAACGCATTCATAGGGTAGAGCATGAGTTATATCCGGCGGTGCTGAGAGCTGTGATTGCGGGTGAGTTGCAGCTAATAGCTAAGGGTAACTAGAAAGTATACGGAGCGCATGGGTGCATGGAATGCAGCAATCCTTCATGAATTGGGTAAGAGAGAGTGTGTGATTGCATACTTCATGGTGCGCTATGGGTAGTCTAGCTAGCTTGGTAGGTTGTTGTTACGGACTCAGGAGCCGCTATTTGTGAACTTTATGGGGGTTATTGGAGTTTGGCGGACACAGAAGCCGTTATTTGCTTGGAATTGATGGATTACCTGGTGATTTTGCATAAATAACGTCTCTACGGTCCGCGAGCAGGTCGAATTGGCCATATTAGGTGCAAATAACGTCTCGTGTGTCCGCTTCGGTTATCGATGAGGGAAGTTGGGTTGTGTAGTGTTGAAGTCATATTATTATGTTACATTTTCATAAAGCGCAGTGTAATGTACAGGGCTATTTTATATTAAGGAACAGTTGAGGGAGCGAGAGAAATGGCAATCAAGAGAGCGCTGATCAGTGTATCGGATAAGACAGGTATCGTAGACTTCGCGCGCGCGTTGGCGGCTAGTGGTGTGGAGATTATTTCGACAGGCGGTACGAAATCATTGCTCGAGAAGGAGCAGGTGCCGGTGATCGGGATCTCGGATGTAACAGGCTTTCCAGAGATTATGGATGGACGTGTGAAGACGCTGCACCCTGCGGTGCACAGCGGTCTGCTGGCGGTTCGCGACAATGCGGAGCATCAAGCGCAGATGAAGGAGCTTGGCCTGGACTACATCGACTTGGTCGTGGTGAATCTGTATCCGTTCAAAGAGACGATTGCGAAGCCGGATGTAAGCTATGAAGATGCGATTGAAAATATCGATATCGGCGGGCCTACGATGCTGCGTTCTGCTGCGAAAAATCATGCGTTTGTAACGGTGGTTGTCGATGCGGCGGATTATGAACGCGTGCTGGAAGAAGTTCAGGCTGATGGCGACACGACGCTCGATACGCGCAAGCGCCTTGCGGTTAAAGTATTTCGTCACACAGCGGCATATGATTCCTTGATCTCCGGTTATTTGACTGCGCAGCTTGGTGAAGAGTTCCCTGAGACGCTGACGGTTACGTATGAGAAGGTGCAATCTCTGAGATATGGAGAGAATCCGCATCAGAAGGCGGCGTTCTATCGTGAGCCTTTGGCTGCTGTCGGCAGCTTGACTGCGGCGGAGCAATTGCATGGCAAGGAGCTGTCTTACAACAACATTAATGATGCAAATGCGGCACTCGCGATCGTAAGTGAGTTTGAAGGCCCTGCCGTTGTAGCTGTTAAGCATATGAATCCGTGTGGAGTAGGCATCGGCGAGAGCGTATATGAGGCTTACCGTAAAGCGTACGAGTCGGATCCGACTTCGATCTTTGGCGGCATCGTGGCGGCGAACCGTGCGATTGATGAAGATACGGCTAAGCTGCTAAATGAGATCTTCTTGGAAATTGTCATCGCGCCAGAATTTACGCAGGAAGCGCTGAACGTGCTGATGCAGAAGAAAAATATCCGCTTGGTGCGCACGGGCGTACAGCCGTCACCGGCTAACCGACATGCGGCGCTGCAGCTGACAAGCGTAAACGGAGGCTTGTTGGTACAAGATACGGACGTGTACAACGTGTCTGCTGAGGAGCTAAAGGTTGCTACGGATCGCGAGCCGTCCGCTGAAGAGCTGGAGCAGCTGCGCTTCGGATGGAACATTGTGAAGCATGTGAAGTCGAATGCGATCGTGCTAGTGAAGGACGGCATGACGGTAGGCATCGGCGCGGGTCAAATGAACCGTGTCGGCGCAGCGCGCATCGCGATTGAGCAAGCAGGTGAGAAAGCGAAGGGCGCGGTATTGGCGTCTGACGCGTTCTTCCCGATGGGCGATACGCTTGAGCTTGCGGCGCAAGCGGGCATTACCGCAGTTATTCAACCGGGCGGCTCGATTCGTGATGAGGAGTCCGTGAAGGCAGCGAACGACAACGGCATCGCGATGGTGATGACGGGCGTGCGTCATTTTAAACACTAAAGGCGGGGGTGCGCGATGAACGTATTGGTCATTGGCGGCGGAGGCCGTGAGCATACATTGGTCTGGAAGCTGAAGCAGAGCTCGCGCGTGAGCCGTATCGTCTGTGCTCCCGGCAACGCAGGCATTGCAGAGATCGCAGAGTGCGTGCCGCTGTCGGTCATGGACTTTGATGCGATAGCCGACTATGCGGTGCAAGAGAAGATGGATCTTGTGGTCGTAGGTCCTGATGATCCGCTCGCGGCGGGCATCACGGATGTGCTGGAAGCGCGCGGTCTGCGCGTGTTCGGCCCTAGCAAGGCAGCGGCTGAGATCGAGGGCAGCAAGGTGTTCATGAAGCATTTGCTTCGCAAGTATGAGATTCCGACCGCTGCGTATGAGACGTTTACGGATGTGGAGGCGGCGCTCGCTTATGTGCGCGATGTTGCATTGCCGACGGTCATTAAGGCCGACGGATTGGCGGCGGGTAAAGGCGTTACGATCGCCTTCACTCGTGAGGAAGCTGAATTGGCGCTTCGTGAAATGATGGTGGATCGGAAGTTCGGCGCCTCCGGCAATCAGATCGTGGTGGAAGAGTTCATGCAGGGACAGGAAATGTCCATTCTCGCCTTCGTAGATGGCAAGACAGTGCGCGCTTGTGTGGCCGCGCAGGATCATAAGCCGATCTATGACGGCGATAAAGGTCCGAATACGGGCGGTATGGGGACTTATAGTCCGCTGCCGCATATCTCGGACGCGATCATTGAATCGGCAGTGCGCGATATTATCGAGCCGACGGCCGCGGCGATGGCTGCAGAGGGCAGACCGTTCAAGGGTCTGCTGTTCGCGGGCTTGATGATTACGCCAGTTGGCGAAGTGAAGGTAGTGGAATTCAACGCGCGTTTCGGCGATCCAGAAACGCAAGTTGTTCTGCCGCGCTTGAAGACGGATATGGTGGACGTCTTCGAAGCGGTAGTGGACGGCAAGCTCGATGAGATCGAGCTGGAGTGGGATGACGAGGCGGCGGTATGCGTCATCGTCGCCTCAGCGGGGTACCCGGGCAGCTACCGCAAGGGTGATGTCATCACCGGACTTGCGGAAGCGGGGCGCGAAGCGCTGGTGTTTCACGCGGGCACGGCGCTCGCGCCAGACGGCAGCGTAGTGACGAGCGGCGGCCGGGTGCTGGGCGTTGTCGGCCGCGGCAAGGATGTGCGCGCCGCGCAGCAGGCGGCGTATGCGGCGGTGTCGCGCATTCACTTCGCGGGCATGTATGCGCGCAAGGATATTGCAGACAAGGCTTTGGCTGCGTCGAGGTTTTAAGAGGTTAGTAATCATGTGGGCGGCTCAACGGTGGGAAGGCACCGTGGGGCTGCCTTTTTTGTATTTGTTGGGTGATGTGACCTGAGCGAGAGAGATAACGGGGAAATACCCCGTTACAGAGCAGAAAGAGGGGCGCGTAGAAGAGATAACGGGTTAAAACCGTCTTACGTGAGCGAAAGAGCGGGTGACGTGACCTGTGCGAGAGAGATAACAGGGAATTAGCCTGTTACAGAGCAGAAAGAGGGGCGCGTGGAAGAGATAACAGGTTAAAACCGTCTTACGTGAGCGAAGGAGCGGGTGACGTGACCTGTACGAGATAGGTAACCGGGAAAAACCTCGTTACAGAGCAGAAAGAAGCGAGCGCGGAAGAGATAACAGGGAAAAACCCCGTTACGGAGCAGAAGAAGGGAGGCGAAGCGGCGAGCGGGAAGAACGTGAAGAACGGGACGGGCAGAGCAAGACAGATGCTGGAGCAGAGTAAGAGGTTGAGCACGGTATATAGAGGTGGGAGTTCCGAGCAATGTGAAATGATCCTGCATAAGGAAGCCGCCCTCCGAAGGATACTAAACAGAACATACGTGGCACATGCCGGCTCTGAGCATAGAGTATAAGACGGCGGACAGGCTGTAATGCTGCGGGCTATGTATGTATCGGAGGAGGGAGCATACTGTGCTATACGAAGATAAGCATGAAGGCAAGAAGACGACGGGCCATTACTTGAGTCAAGAGCATCTTAGAGGAATGGATGAAGTAACGGAGTATGAAGGCAATGTGATGACGAATCGCATTCATGAGCGATATGAGGGAGACGGTGAAGCCATGATGAATGACTTCGCCGCAGCGACAGAAGCCTATTGTATCGGTGATGCTTGCCCGAGGCTCAAAGGCGCGAAGGCGACGAATCAGATGATTTTAGATTCGTATAGAGTGCCGACAGATCAAGCACAAGATCAAGATTATGATTACGAATAGGATTAAGTTAAGCCGTGGTGCTGCTGAGCATCACGGCTTTTCTATGCCGTACACTTACCCGTTGACATTATTAGGGAGTAGTGATAATATGCTTATAACTTATATACAAGTAAGTTAATCGGAATTATATGATATTAACAAGGCTTTGGGCTGCCAAGACAGGGGGAAGCACGATGGAACGAGTGGTGGAATTGAGATGGAAGCGGGAGCGCATAGCCGCTTCCGTGCATTATCCGGAGCAGCGCGCTCCGTATGAAGCGCAATCGGAGGAGAAGGGCTGCCAACGAATGCCAATGACCATCATATGCCACGGCTTCGTTGGCAGCCGCATCGGCGTTGACCGACTGTTCGTCAACGCCGCGCGCCGCCTTGCGGCTGAGGGGCACGTCGTGCTGCGCTTCGACTATGCCGGCTGCGGCGAGAGCACGGGCGAGTACGGCGATCTAGGCATCGATGCGATGATCGAGCAGACGCAGACCGTACTCGAGTATGGCTTGCAGTGCGGCGATATCGATCCGCAGCGTGTAACGCTGATCGGGCACAGCCTGGGCGGCGCGGTGGCGCTGCTTACCGCGGTGCGGGATTCCCGCGTGAAGCGGCTCGTGCTCTGGTCGTCGGTGGCGTACCCATTCAACGACATCGTGAGCATTATCGGCCGCAAGCGTTTCGATGAATCCGTGAAACAAGGCATCACGGATTACCTGGGGTATTCGTTTACGCCCAACTATTTTGAGACGTTGGGGCGCCATCAGCCGTTTCAGGAAGCAGCCAAGTTTCAGGGTGATGTGCTTCTCGTACACGGAACGTCGGATGACGTGATACCTGCGGATTATTCATTTTTATACCAGAAGGTGTTCTGGATGCGCAATGACGGGCAGTGTGACAAGGAGATTATTTTCCAGGCTGATCATACGTATTCATCTGGAGAACATCGCGAGCAAGTATATGCGGCAACGATCGATTGGCTGCATCAATGGGAACAGCGTCAGCAGCAGTGGGCGCACTGGACCATATAGAGCTAGTATCTGAACATAAGCCTAGAAAGAGCATGGACGGTGAGCGGTAATACGCTGCGAGTCATGCTCTTTTTTAGTAGAATTGGACAGTATAACTATTCTATTGGATAATAATAGAAAACCGATGTACAAGGGGGTAATTGCTAGATGAAACGAACCCATTTCTTATATTCCAAATGGATTCTGCTAGTTATGATCTGTCTCATTCTATTAAGTGCATGCGGTACCACTCAAGAACCTATTGACGTTGCGGAGCCTGCCGATACCCCGTTAGAAACAACCATTCCTCAGCCTGAGCCGCAGCAAGAACCTGAGCCTGTTGAACCAAAACCAACCGTACGAGCGCCATTGACGGGTCTAGCTTGGAAAGAAGGCGAGGAAGAGAAGATCAATCAACGTCCGATCGCCGTTATGGTGAATAATGATAAGAAGGCGCGTCCGCAATCCGGTCTGCCTGCCGCGGATGTGTTAATCGAAGTGCTTGCTGAAGGCGGCATTACTAGAATAGTAGCTATATATCATAGCCAACAGGATTACTCAGGCGAAATAGGACCTGTGCGCAGCATCCGACCTTATCTGATCGAGCTCGGCGAAAGCTATGGGGCGATGTTGGTGCATGCAGGGGCCAGCAATGACGGCTACTTTATCTTGCAGCGTCAGCACAAAGAGCATTTGGACGAAATCTCGAACGCAGGCGCGTTCTTCTGGCGTGATCATAGTCGGAAGGCTCCTCATAATCTATATACGAATCTGGATAAGCTGAAACAGGGCATGAAGAAGAAGGGGTATGCGGAGACGATAGATGTTCCGGCATTGGCCATCCAACAGACTTCAGAGCCATCTGTTAACCCTCCGCTTACGAAAGAAACGGCAACGAACATCGACATCACCTTTTTGAAGAATTCTTATCCCGTTGCGTATCAATACGATGCAGATCGTGGAAACTATATTCGATACATGGATGAGAAGCCTCATATTGACAAGGTAACGGAGCAAGCCTTGCGCGCGGACAACATTCTTGTCATTGAAGCGGAGCATAAGGTACTGGATAATGTGGGGCGTTTAGAGGTTGATCTGACTCTCCAGGGCGAAGCGGTATGGTTCTATAAGGGAGAAGCCGTTAGGGGAAAATGGGTGCGCCAAGACAAGGGGCCGATACAATTCGTGGTGGCAGATCAGATTATAGAGCTCGGCGTTGGTGTGACTCACATCATGGTCGTACCGACATCTGGCGGACTAGACTCTCACGTAAAATGGTAAAATAGCAAGTTAGAACTAGGGAAAACGCTTACAACAATAAGTAATATCTGGCATACGGGAAAAGGTATGTCATTTATGTGAAAAAAGTAAAATGACGCGTGAAAAATATCGTGAAAAATGTCGAGATACCATCAAAAACCATTTACGAATTCTTTACAAACTACATCTGAAATGTGATAAACTATGAAAGGCTTATAAGAAACAGCACACGTAAAGCGTTGCAAAGGAGATTATACATGTTCAAGAAGAGGGATGTATTTTTTGAAACGTTGCAAAATATGGCGGATACGCTCGTTACAGCGTCGGAAACATTCGCCAAAGGTGTAGAGGATCTGTCGAATGTTGCGGCATTTGCGAAGACGATGAAAGAGCTGGAAAGCAAATGCGATAAATTCACGCACACCATCTACAAAGAGCTTAATAAGACGTTTATCACACCAATTGAGCGTGAAGATATCATGTCACTTGCTTCTGCGCTTGACGATGTATTAGATGGAATGGAAGCAACTGCTTCCCGATTTGATATGTATGGTTTGCAAGAGCGTGATGAAGTGGTCATTCATTTTGCTGATATTCTGAAGAGCAGTACTTTTGAGATTCAAAAGGCGATGCGCTTGCTTTCACAGAAGAAGCTTCTCCCTATTCGTGAGCACAGCTTTAAGCTGAATGAATTGGAGAACCATGGCGATGAGCTGCTTCGCAAAGGAATCAAGCAACTGTTTGCTACAATCTCAGACCCTATTGAATTGATTAAGAAAAAAGAAGTGTACGAACGCTTGGAACAAACAACAGACAGCTGCGAAGATGTTGCAGATATTCTGGAAACGATCGTAATGCGTAATTCCTAAGCCTTGTTACCAAGGCAAGCTCAAGGGTTGAAGGAGGTTTAGGGATTGCGCTACACATGTGTCTAATGTGTGCTGTGCAATCGTACTTTTATGGATACATCAATAATTGTAATGGGGATGGTCATCCTCTTGGCTCTCGGGTTCGACTTCATCAATGGTTTCCATGATACGGCCAACGCGATTGCTACATCGGTATCGACTAGAGCTTTGCGCCCTCGTCAAGCGATATTGCTCGCTGCTACGATGAACTTTATAGGTGCATTGATGTTTACCGGCGTAGCTAAGATGATCGGGGCAGGCATTGCGGATCCGACGACGCTGGATAACGGACTTGAGGTCGTAACCGCTACACTGATATCTGCCATTATATGGAACTTAGTTACATGGTGGTTCGGAATTCCATCTTCATCCTCACACGCTCTGATCGGATCGTTGACTGGCGGTGTAATTGCGGGTGCTGGTGTGGAAGCTATTAACTTAGGCGGTTTCAAGAGTATCGTGCTGGCGCTTATTCTATCGCCGATACTTGCGTTCACAATGGGTTACATCGTCATGACCCTATTGAAGTGGATATTCGGCAAGAAAAGTCCGCACACCGTTAATAAAGGCTTTCGTTCGATGCAGGTGCTTACTGCGGCTCTGCAATCTTTTACACACGGTACGAACGATGCTCAAAAAGCAATGGGTATTATTACGTTCGCTCTGATTACATCAGGCTTCCAAACGGATGATGAAGTTCAGCTGTGGGTTAAGATTTCTGCTGCTACAGCAATGGCTCTCGGTACGTCCATCGGTGGTTGGAAGATTATTAAGACGATGGGGACGAAGATATTCAAGATCGAGCCGATCAACGGCTTCGCGGCTGACTTGTCTTCTGCAACGGTCATCATGAGTGCTACATTAATACAATTGCCGATCAGTACGACGCATGCGATCACATCCGCTATCTTGGGTGTAGGTTCAGCGAAGCGTTTCTCTGCGGTAAAATGGGGTGTAGCTGGACGCATCGTGGTTTCATGGTTCATTACGATTCCGATCTGTGTCGTTCTGGCCATGTTCATATTCAAAATTATCGATTTCTTTGTACAAATGTAATTACACTTGATATAAGCAAGGAGTGTTTTCGGGTGCGTCAGCGTCTTGAGGATACTCCTTTTGTTATGTTTGAGAAATGGAAATTCTCTAAGCGAAGAGCCCGAAGGAGCTAATAGCGTTCCCGTCGGGCTCTTCGTGTTGGATCAGCGGCGGTTAGCAAGCGGTCGACGCGTGGGGCGAGACCATGGACTTGCTGAACGCGGTGGCTTGCGTCTGCCGCCGCCGGCTATGGCGTGGCTGCTTCGGCGGCGCTTGCGTCTGCGTCGCGGTCTGCGCGGCTTGCTCTCGTCATCTTCGTCATCAGATTTGCCCTTCTTCGTAAAGATGCTGCCTACTAACAGCTTCGCCATCGGCGCAATCTGTGTCACGCTGGCCATCACCTTTTGCGCTTGGCCCATCGATGCTATGATGCCCTCTACACCGCCGAAGCGTTCGAACGCACCCTTGATTTCACCGAGACTAAATTTGCTTTTTTTCGGCTTCGCTTCAGCAGGTGCTGCCGCTTCCTGCGACGGATTAAAAGGCACAAGGGCTGATGAATCACCGATGGGCGCCGGCGGAGTATATGGTGACAGAGCGCTGACTCCAGTTTGAGGCATAGATGGGATCGCAGTCAGATTGGCGGCTGATATGTCGCCATAAAGAGTGCTGGACGACGATCGATGTGCTTGATGCGGTCGCCTATGCGTGTGCTGTTGTGACCGCGAAGCCGCTGAGGATTGCGCTATACGTGCGGCTTCCTGCCGTGCCAAGGCTATATCGAAGCCGGGTATCTTCGTGAGATCACGGTAAGCGCCATTCGGATTGTGCGGTATGTTCATAAGATCACCCTAACTTTTCCAAAATTAGGGGTTGGCAAATTTCCCCTTTTCCTATACTGTATGACGTAGGTGAACAACTCGTATGGACGATCGCCCGTAGGCACACGCCCAATTGGGCGTTTGACTATGGCGAATGTATCCCCTGAGGATACATTAGTCTGCTAACGCGTGACAACTGTACAGGTTGAAAACGTGACTCAAACGAAGTACAATTAGGTTATGAGAATGATGTAGGAGTGGATCATATTGCAATTGAAGAAGCTGAATGATAAGTCGGTCGATCAATTGTTTGAAGCGGTTCTGACGCTAAAGTCGATCGAGGAGTGCTATATATTCTTCGACGATCTATGCACAGTGAATGAGATTCAATCGTTGTCCCAACGCCTGGAAGTAGCGCGTATGTTGGGTAAAGGTTGTACATACAACCAGATAGAAGCAGAAACAGGAGCAAGTACAGCGACGATATCCCGCGTTAAACGCTGCTTGAATTACGGCAATGACGGCTACAAGCTGACATTGGAACGTATGGGCCTCTAACAAGATGAAGACAGGTCTGTTGGTGATTAGTCACGGTTCAAGAGACCTAACTTGGGTAACACTAGTAGATGAAGCGATTGCTAAGGCACAGTGGCCGGAAGGCCTGCCGGTCGCTTCTTCTTTTTTGGAATGCGTTCCTGGGCGAAGCATCCAGGAACGCATCGACGAGCTGGAAGCGCAGGGCGTGGAGCAGCTCGCGGTGATTCCGCTGTTTGTCTCGTCCGGAAGTACACATGTGGACGAGATCGCTTGGGCGCTTGGCGTGACGGAGGAGCCGCTTGCCGCTACGGAGCTCACGCGCTTCCGCGTGCGAGCGGCCGTGCTGTACGGACGGCCGCTTGACGAGCACGAAGCGGTGCTCGCGATGATCGCGGACCGCCTGGCGAAGCTGGCGGTTGGCGAGGGAAGCGTGCGCGCGCTGCTGGTCGCGCACGGCAGCCCGCACGAGCCGTTCCAGACGCGATGGCGCGCCGGGTTGACGCGCCTCGCGGAGCGGCTCGTGGAGCGCGGCCTATGTGCGGCCGCGGGGCACGCGCTGCTGTGCTGCGATGATGTACGCGCGCGCGTGCGGGAGATGGCCGCTGCCCCTGCCGGAGGCAGCGGCATGGACACAGCCGGCACCGCAGTGGCGGTCGTGCCGCTGTTCCTGAGCAGGGGGTATTTCACAACGAAGGTGATCCCAGAGCGGCTCGGGGTGCTGGACGGCGATCTTGACGATGTTAAGATACGTTATAACGGCGAGCCGCTGCTGCCCCATCCCGCGTTGACCGCTTGGTTGGAGCAGGAAGGGCGATTGCTGTTGAAGAAATCGGGTACTTTCATATAAATTAATTCAAATATATGATATGGTGTTAGTAGTGACATGGCGACAAATGAACATGGGTTTATTTGAGCATATCGCATTCATCTTTTAGAATGGATTGCGAGATGCTAATGATCATGGCAATCTCCTAATGAAGGCTGAACGTATCGAGCGTACATGGAGATCAGCTTGTGAATAGATGATAAATGGGTGAATCGTGCATGGTAAAAAGAGCTAGGCTTATCTATAATCCGACTTCTGGGCGCGAGGAAGGAAAGCGGCGGTTGGCGGATATACTGCAGCGTCTGGACGTTGCTGGCATTGAAACGACGACCCATGCGACGGAGGGCGAAGGCGATGCGACCCAGTGCGCGATGGATGCCATCGACCGCGGCTACGATATGATAATCGCTGCTGGGGGAGACGGCACCTTGAACGAAGTCATCCAAGGCATGGCGGTTAAGGAGAATCGACCTCCGCTCGGCATCATTCCGCTCGGGACGACGAATGACTTTGCGCGCGCGCTCGGCATTCCGCGTGATTGGGAAGATGCGTGCAATATCATCATTCAGCAGGAGACACGTCCTGTGGATGTGGGGCGGGCGAATGATAAATATTTTATTAATATCGCTGGTGGCGGATCGTTGACAGAGCTGACCTACGAAGTGCCGAGCCGACTGAAGACGATGATTGGGCCGCTTGCGTATTATATGAAGGGCCTAGAGAAGATGATATTCCGGCTTCGACCGACGGAGCTGCATCTGAAGATCGACGGTCACGGCGAGTTTCACGAGGAATTCATGCTGTTCCTGATCACGAATACGAACTCGGTTGGCGGCTTCGAGAAGTTGGCGCCGGGTGCTTCCATCGATGATGGCTTATTCGACGTCATCTTATTGAAGAAATGCAATATCGCGGAATTCATTCGCATCTGCACGATGGCGCTGCGCGGTGAGCATGTGATGGATCCGTATGTGGTTCATGTGCGATCCAATCGCATTGAGGTCACTTCGCCAGATCATGTGCAGCTGAATCTGGATGGGGAATACGGCGGCACGCTGCCTGCTGTGTTCGATCTGCTGCCTAGCCATCTGCAAATATTTGCTGACATTACGGGTGTATCCACGTATCGATAGGCGAGGCTGCGGCAGCTGTTCATCACAACAACTATAATGGGTATGGATGGGCGCAGGGTTATCCTGCGTCTTTTTGCTGCTCTCTGCTCGAATGAATGGTCGATGCTGTATGCTGCAGTTATGTGTGTGGTATCCCAATGGATCAGGGGGTTGGTTCAGGTGAGTGTGGTGCAGGGCATGTATACGTCGACGGGAAGTTAAGGTATGATAGAGGGAGATGAAAGGCGTTGCGGTCGGTTTCGCTCTAGGGTTCGGCGGTTGTCGGGCGAGGGGGAGGCGGACCGCTTCTTGGTGTTTTAGGTATGGCCTTGGCTTGGGTAAAATGATGGATAGTGGACGAGTTATGTTTGCTGTTGGTCGGATGGCTGGGCGATGGTTGTGAAGAGGACATGTGGGATCGTCGGTCTGCGCGAGGACTCGCGATTGATATATTGAAGAAGTGGCTGAGCTTAGAGATGGAGGAACGGGATGAAGAAGCAGGACAGACATGGTGGTCGCAATCGAAGAGGGCGCGGGGCACAGGCTGCGCGGTCGGAGTCGGTGTCAACGGCGCCGGTGCAGAAGAATGAGGAAGTGACGCTCGATATTATCGGTCTCACGCATGAGGGCGAGGGCGTGGGGCGTGTGGAGGGTTATACGTTATTTGTGCATGGGGCGCTGCCGGGGGAGCGAGTGCGCGCGCTTGTGTTGAAGGTGAAGAAGCAGTACGGGTATGCGAAGGTGCTGGAGCGCGTGGAGAGCAGTCCGCATCGGATGGAGCCGGACTGTCCTGTGTATCAGCAGTGCGGGGGCTGTCAGCTGCAGCATTTGACGTATGAGGAGCAGCTGGTGTGGAAGCGGCAGCATGTGGTGGATGTGATGGAGCGGATCGGGAAGTTCACGATAGCTACAGGAGACGGGCAGGATGCCGGTGAAGGGGCAGTGGTGCTGCCGACGCTTGGGATGAGCGAGCCGTGGCGTTACCGCAATAAGGCGCAGGTTCCGATTGGCGTGGATGAGCGTGAGGGCGGGCTGATCGGCGGCTTCTATGCGCGCGGCAGCCATCGGATCATTGATATGGATGCTTGTCTCATTCAGCATGAGATAAATGATGATGCGGTGCAGGCGGTGAAGGAGATTGCCCGCAAGCATGGCATTATGCCGTATGTAGAGGAGACGCACTCGGGCACGCTTCGCCATGTGGTGGTGCGCGTGGGCTTCCGCACGCAGGAGATGATGGTGGTCCTGGTGACGAACGGCGAGCGATTGGATGCCGCGGATGAGATCGTGGCGGAGATCGTGGAGCGTCTGCCTGGGGTGAAGAGCATCTGTCAAAATGTGAACACGAAGCGGACGAATGTGATATTTGGCGATGTGACGCGCGTGCTGTGGGGCGCGGAGACGATCACGGATTATATTGGGGACGTGAAGTTTGCGATATCGGCACGGTCGTTCTATCAGGTCAATCCGGTGCAGACGGAAGTGCTGTATGCGAAGGCGCTGGAGTACGCGGGATTGACGGGAAGCGAGACGGTGATCGATGCGTATTGCGGTATCGGCACGATCTCGTTATTTTTGGCGCAGCGCGCTCAGCGCGTCCTTGGCGTGGAGATCGTCGAGGAAGCGATCGCGGACGCGCGCCGCAACGCGGAGCTGAACGGGATCACGAACGCGGAGTTCGCCGTCGGCGCGTCGGAGGTCGTGATCCCGCAGTGGAAGGCGGCGGGAGTAACCGCCGATGTGATCGTGGTCGATCCGCCCCGCAAGGGCTGCGACCAAGCGTTGCTCGACACGATGCTGGAGATGCGCCCGGAGCGCATCGTGTACGTGTCGTGCAACCCATCGACGCTTGCACGCGATCTCCGCGTGCTCGCGGACGGCGGCTACACCGTGGACAAGGTGCAGCCGGTGGATATGTTCCCGCATACGGTTCATGTGGAGTCGGTTGCATTGCTTACGTTGAACTGATACAGATAGAAAAAACATAATGGAGTGATCATTTGAGTAAAGCTAAGGGTAAAGGCGGAACAGGCAGAGGAACAGACAAAAAGGGCTGGAATCGATGGCAAGCTAGTGCCAATAGAAAGAAAAGCGCGCCCAAACCTTATAAAAGCAAAGGTACAAAAAATAAGGATGGGGCTGCAAGCTCGAGAAATGAAAAAAGCGACCAGTAGGGCAAGTTGAAAAAGTGTCGGCTTCATAATCGTGTGGCCCATGTCTTTGAGGCAGCGATACGGAATTTAATAAATGCCATAAGCAATATAATAAAGATGACGCCAGGAAATGTTACTCCTGCGCGTCATTTTTGTATTCCGGAAGTTATATCTGTGAGAATCGATTCAAACTTGTCAGCTACGGCTCTGTTAATTGATGCGCCTTTAATAGATGATGTCGATAAAAGTGGTCAAGCAGTGCAGAATTGGAAAAATGTTGTACATTGTCGATTACTGCCGAAAGCGTAGGGCATGATATATAATAAAAAGAACATTTAGCTTCATTGCATTAATGCAATGAGACGTCAAAGGGGAGTAGTTATGTCGAGTTATGACAGAAGGAAGATTGTAGAAAGTGTCCCGCAGAAGGGTTTTTTTGGGCATCCTAAAGGCTTATTCACTCTTTTCTTCACCGAGTTCTGGGAGCGGTTCTCTTATTATGGAATGAGAGCTATCCTCGTATTCTTTATGTATTACGAAGTGACAGAGGGTGGACTTGGGTTCGATGAGAACATTGCACTTGCCATTATGTCTATCTACGGCTCTCTAGTTTATATGTCGGGTATCATCGGAGGATGGTTGGCCGATCGGATATTGGGTACGTCGAGGGCTGTCTTTTATGGTGGTATCCTTATTATGCTTGGTCATATCGTGTTGGCCATACCGGGGAATGCGACACTGTTCTTTGTATCCATGGTCTTGATCGTGTTAGGGACCGGCTTGTTGAAGCCTAATGTATCGAGTATGGTCGGGGAAATGTACAGCGAACAGGATAACCGACGAGATGCTGGTTTTAGTATTTTCTATATGGGAATTAACCTCGGGGGCTTCCTCTCTCCATTGATTGTAGGAACTGTCGGTATGAATAATTTCCACCTGGGCTTCGGACTTGCGGCTATCGGGATGCTGCTGGGATTGATTGTGTATGTGGCAACCAGACCGAAAAATCTCGGACTTGTCGGTAAGAACGTAGTCAACCCGCTATCACCTGAAGAGAAGAAAAAAGTATTTACGATTATAGGTGGGAGCATCGTTGTGCTCGGTGCCTTGATCGCGATTGCCATTCCATTAGGTATCCTTACCTTTGATAGCTTTATCAAATTGGTCGGCGTGTTAGGTCTCTTGATTCCTACGCTATACTTCGTGGTTATGTACCGCAGTCCGAAGACAACGACTGAAGAGCGTTCCCGGATTATTGCGTACATTCCATTGTTTATCGCATCGATCATGTTCTGGGCGATTCAGGAGCAAGGTTCTACGATCCTAGCCAATTACGCTGATAAGCGTACCCAATTGGAGTTCATGGGCATCACTATTTCGCCTGCTTGGTTCCAGTCGCTGAATCCGCTATTTATTATCATTTTCGCGCCTGTATTCGCGTGGTTGTGGGTAAAGCTCGGCAATCGCCAGCCGACCATACCACAGAAGTTCTCGCTCGGCTTACTGTTTGCTGGATTGTCGTTCTTGGTTATACTGCTGCCTGCTTATCTAGGCGGACCAACTTCACTTGTTAATCCGTTGTGGCTCGTGCTTAGCTACTTCATCGTCGTACTTGGAGAGTTATGCTTGTCGCCGGTAGGCCTCTCGGCTACTACCAAGCTCGCTCCTGATGCCTTTAAGGCCCAGACAATGAGCTTATGGTTCTTATCAAATGCGGCGGCTCAAGCCATAAACGCCCAGATCGTAAAGTTCTATACCCCGGAGACCGAGATGCTGTACTTTGGTGTTATCGGCGGGGCAGCTTTGGTTCTGAGTCTACTGCTCTTCCTGCTGTCTCCGAAGATTCAAGGGTATATGAAGGGTGTAAAATAGAAGAATATCTCCATGTAATCACAACCCGCGACCGTCAGAAACTGATCCTTTCTGGCGGTCTTTGTGGTTCTTTATGCCGAATAGTTACGGGGAACGAGGTCAACAATTCTTGTCCCCGAAATATTGAATCGGCTACACTTAGATGGAGAGGAAATTAAGGGCTAGTAGAATGAACACATCATTACAAGGAGCGGATCTACTTTGCCAAGACAAAGATTCCCCAAGTACTTCAAGATGTTTGAATGCTCTTGCTAAATGGTGAAATAGACTTAGTCAATCCTATTTAATGAGAAGGTGTAATCAATTGAGAATGTGGATGCTTTTATCCGGTGACAAAAGTATGTGGCTTGAACAAGTGGAATCAAATGAAGTGAACGTATTCTATGATTTTAATGGAGGAACCTTAGAGATTAATAAAGAATTACAGTTTAAAGTAATAAGAAAAGGGAAAAACAAGGATTTACCAATATTATATTCGGGTGTTCCAGTTTTAAGTGACAAAAGTTTTGATGTATTAACTGAATTAATGTCAGGAAAAGTACAATTTCTGAATGCAAACATTATTAATCATGAGCAAAAATACACAATCGCAAATGTGACAAATGTTATCGATGCGGTTGACCACGCACGCTCAATTCCAGATTTTAGTGTTGGGCGTATAGTAGGTTTTAAGAAGATTGCTTTTATAGAAAAGAAAGTGGCAAATCAACATATTTTCAAAATACCTGAGTTACCATCATCCAGAGTATATGTGTCTGATCAGTTTCGAGAAACCGTATTACAAGCTAAGCTAAAAGGCTTTGACTTCATTGAAGTATGGGATTCAGAAATCACTGAGGATATGGAGAAGGCAGCACAAGATCGTTACGAGTCATTTCTTGCGGAATTGGATCGTACTAAAGGACATGAAGTGAATTGGTCTGAAGCCATACAAATGATTAATGACGGTAAAGCAGTTGCAAGCGGGCATTGGAAGATGCAGAACGATAAAAATGGGGTTTTGCAATTTGCTAGACTCGGATTGGATTGTCAGTATGAATGGTCAAACTCTCCATTCATTCCGCCGATTCTGTTAGGACTGCAATGGCATGAAGTTGACAAATCAGAGATATAATTCGATTCGGATTCAATGGAGTTAAAGCGTAAATGAGCAGAGGTATGTTGCTGAAAAGCCTCTGAGATCAAGCCTTTTGCAGATTGTAACAGATTATATCCTATGGTACTATGTTCCCGTATACGGTGCATGTGGAGTTGGTTGCGGTGTTGGTTAGGAATTTTGTGACAAACTAATAATCCCATGATATTACAAATAAAGTCGTGCTAAAAATTGAATAAAGCCGTGAGAAAAACGGGGAAGGGATGATTGGAGGACGGGACAAACCCTAATAAAATTGGAAATATTTATTTAGGTACTGCTACTCATCAAATTAATCTGAAAAAAATATTTGTTTTCATATACCCGACTGTCATAAGTTCATCATTAAACGAGGTATTGTTTCAAAAAGAAAAGCCTGACAGCCGCAAATACGGGTAGTAGGCTTTGAGAACATAGGAGGATACATGTCCTGGAGCAAATTGAAGCAACATCTGGAGAGTTTTCTCTGTCCAGCGTTATATGGAAGGGTCGAATACCGCGCAACCAGTTATCGTTATTTACCTGATAAATCAGGGATTTGTTATATTGCCGTAGATAAAAAGAACGTACTCAATATGAGTGATATAACTAGCTCAATCAGATGGTATCAGACGGAGCAGGAAATTAAGAATGATTCAGATATCCAAATTCCTATCAACAATGAAGAAATTGAAGCGGTCAGAAAAGATACCAAGGGGATAGTTCCGGAGGATCGTCTAAAAGTAATTGCAAGAAGTAGAAAAATATCAGGATATGCAAAGGAGCTTTTGTCAGCACAGGCATCATTAAGTAAATCGAATTTTATCGTTGTAGCTAATAAGTTTCTATCTATTTCTATAGAGGAAAGCATAGAGAGCAATGATATCTTATTGAATATTCTAGCTTTAGTGGACAGACGAGTTGGAAAAAAGCGAATTTTAAACATGACCGAGAAGATGAAGTTAAAGCATCCAATTGTGCAGTATTTTTATGAACTACGGCTTAGTACATTATAAAAACAAATAACTTTCATTGAAAGAACATTCAAGACCAGATAAACCGTCAGGAAGTGTCTTGACTCTTCTCAAAGTGGATTTCTTGTAATTTGATATCCGTGAATGGTCATAGATGGGCAAGGTGTCACCCGTCAATGGACAGGGTAGTGATGATTAAGAACTCACTCTTAAATAGCGAATAAGTTGTAATTATTAAGCCGAAGACCCTATTCGATTCAGGTCGTCGGCTTTTCATTTGATGGGGGCACATCGTGTCAGGGTTGTTCTCACTGAACACTCCACACATGTGGAGTGCCGTTCGCTATTAGATTGGAACGGAAAAATCGAATGAGAAGTTAATGTGGGAATGCCCTCTCTTCATTGAGAGGGCATTTTTTGTCTTCACAAGGGAGCGGAAGTTGGCTGCCATAGGACACTCGGGGGTGTTTTAAGCTAAGTGAATGTCTCAGTTATCAATATCGGGCAATACATATCATCTCAGCAACCAGACGTAAAAATTTTAACGATACGAAAAGCAAAATATGAATAATGGAAAACTCTAGCTCGTCTGAAAAAACTAGACTTCAATGGAAATGTTGTGTGTTTCAAATTTAATTATTTATCCATTAAGATTTCATTAAGATTCAAGCGAAAGATAAAATTTATAATTGTAATTATAGTTTCACTTACGTTGAGTAGAAGCTAACTGGTCCACGAGGTGCAGATGTTAGTGAGAAGAGAATAAGGAGGTTAAGGATGTGTATCATCCCCAATAAACCCGTAGAAGGGTACTACGTTCCGCTAGTCAGAGGACTTCATCAACCAAACATTATTACAGGAGTTGAATGTTGTGATGATAAAACGTTATTTTAGTTTATTACTATTAGTATGTTTATTAGTTGGAACGATCCCGGGGTATGCATCAGCTGCAGGGGCCCCTGATGATCCTCGTCTAAAATATGGTTGGAATTGGAACTCCAGTTTAGTTGATGATGGTTATAAACTTACAACTATTAAAGACGTAATATATGCTGATGGCAAATTTGTGATGGTGGGCCAAGTGGTTGGAATATCAAAGGATAATGGTTTAACCTTCAAATTTAAGAAAGCCCATCCATCTTTGGGTCTATATCAATTAAATGGTATTACCTACGGCAATGGTATTTTTGTAGCAGTAGGCAGTTATAAATTGATCATTACATCTCTTGACGGAGAGGACTGGAGTGTAAGAAATGTTGGAAACTTTAAAGTTGATGGTGATCTTAGAAGCGTAACTTATGGTAATGGAGTCTACGTGGCAGTAGGAGATGGTGGAATGATCATGACCTCAACTAATAGTACTAGCTGGATAGATCAGAGTTCTGGCGTAACATCAAATCTAAATAGCGTAACTTACGGTAACGGAAAATTCATGGCAGTCGGGGAAAATGGGACGATGTTGACCTCTGAGGATGGAATTAGATGGGATATTCAATCTTCGGGTACTACGAACAGACTTAATGACGTCATTTACGCTGATGGTAACTTTGTTACCGTGGGACAGGGAGTCTTGGTAGTGACCTCTAATGATGGAGTGAGTTGGTCTAGCGATACCATAATACTAAACCAATTTTTTACAAGCATCATGTACTACAACAACGTATACTTTGCGGTTTCACATGGTAGGATCTCAGCATCCTCTAACCTTATGAACTGGACATCATATGATTTAAATTATAATGGAGGCGTTTCTGGTATAGCCTCTAGCCATGACACCATTGTATTGGGAGCTGATGCTTATGTATTTAGTAAAGTTGTTCCGCCACTCTACTCCTTCACATACGATGGCAATGGTAACACTCGAGGATACGTACCGTACAGAACTGAATGGTATGCAGAAGGTGATCTGCTTTGGATAGCAGGGAATCATAATAATTTGAGTAAGGATGGATATACGACCACAACATACTGGAATACATCTGCTGATGGAAACGGATTAGCTTATATTTCCTACCATTCATTTAACGGTGAATACATTATGGAAAGAGATAATATAACACTATACGCACAGTATACGAAGAACGGAGATGCAGGAAAGCCTGCGATTACACAGCAACTAATAGGAACGACAGTCTCTGAAGGGGATGCAAGTCCAACATTAGAAATACGTGCAGAGAGGACCGATACTGGATCATTGAGCTATCAATGGTATAGCAACACGACGGATAGTGAGATTGGTGCTACGTTGATAAAGGGAGCAACAAGTGCTTCGTACAGCGCACCAACGGGAGCGGCGGGCACGACATACTATTATGTGGTGGTCACCAATAGGATTGGGAATGGTGCACTCGTGAAGTATGCATCGACTCCGAGTTATCGAGCGGCGGTAGTCGTTAATGCGCCTGTCCATGCAGCAACGCCTGTGATCGAGACGCAGCCTATGGGAGCAACCGTTACAGTAGATGATGCTAGCCCAACGTTAAATGTAGTAGCGATGAAAAGAGATTCTGGTACATTGAGCTATCAATGGTATAGCAACACAACGGATAGTATGATCGGTGCTAAGTTGATAGAGGGAGCAACAAGTGCTTCGTACAGCGCACCAACGGGAGCGGCGGGCACGACATACTATTATGTAGTGGTGACCAACACGAACAATACGGCTACAAAAGTGAAGACAGCAACGGCAACGAGTACTAGAGCGGTGGTAGTCGTTAGTGTGCCTATTCCATTGGTGGATGCAGCAACGCCTGTAATCGGAACGCCGCCTGCAGGAGCGACAGTAACAGTAGGGGACGCCAGTCCTACGGTAAATGTAGTCGCAACGACGAGCGATGCTGGAACATTGAGCTATCAATGGTACAGCAACACGACGGATAGCGAGATCGGTGGCACGTTGATAGCGTCAGCAACGAGTAGCTCGTACAGTGCACCAACAGACACAGCGGGTACGACGCACTATTATGTAGTGGTAACGAACACGAACGGTTCGGCAACAGGAGCAAAGACAGCAACGGCAACGAGTCATAGAGCAGCGGTAGTCGTCAATGCGCCTATTCCATTGGTGGATGCAGTAACGCCAGTAATCGGAACGCCGCCTGCTGGAGCGACAGTCACATTAGGCGATGCGAGCCCAACGGTAAATGTAGTCGCAACGACGAGCGATGCAGGAACATTGAGCTATCAATGGTACAGCAACAAGACGGACGGCGAGATCGGTGGTACGTTGATTACCGGAGCAACGAGTAGCTCGTACAGTGCACCAACAGACACAGTGGGCACGACGTATTATTATGTAGTGGTGACGAACACGAACGGTGCGGCAACAGGAGCGAAGACAGCAACGGCAACGAGTCATAGAGCAGCGATAGTCGTCAATGCGCCTATTCCATTGGTGGATGCAGTAACGCCAGTAATCGGAACGCAGCCTGCTGGAGCGACAGTCACATTAGGCGATGCGAGCCCAACGGTAAGTGTAGTCGCAACGACGAGCGATGCTGGAACATTGAGCTATCAATGGTATAGCAACAAGACGGACAGCGAGATCGGAGGTGCGTTGATAGCGTCAGCAACGAGCGCTTCGTACAGCGCCCCAACAGGAACAGTGGGTACGACGTACTATTATGTAGTGGTGACGAATACGAACGGTGCGGCAACAGGAGCGAAGACAGCAACGGCAACGAGTACTAGAGCAGCGATAGTTGTAAAAGCGCCTGTCCCATTAGTGGATGCAGCAACACCTGTAATCGGAACGCAGCCTGCAGGAGCGACAGTTACAGTAGGGGACGCCAGTCCTACGGTAAATGTAGTCGCAACGACGAGCGATGCTGGAACATTGAGCTATCAATGGTACAGCAACACGACGGATAGCGATATTGGTAGTACGTTGATAGCGGAAGCAACGAGCGCTTCGTACAGCGCCCCAACAGGAACAGTGGGTACGACGTACTATTATGTAGTGGTGACGAATACGAACGGTGCGGCAACAGGAGCGAAGACAGCAACGGCAACGAGTGATGCAACTGCAGTGACAGTGAACATTGCCCCAACTTACAACATTGCAGCAATAGCTGATACAACACTAACAGCATTAACTCAGGGGTATGCTTCAGGAACTCAAGAAAGCAAGACCATCTCTATTACGAATACTGGCACAGGCAAGTTGACGAACCTATCTGTGATGCTCAGTGGCGTCAATGCGGCACAATTTGAAATGACTGCGCCAGTTGATACTCTCAATGGAGGAGAAGCTACAAACTTCACAATCAAAGCGAAAGGTGGCTTGGCAACGGGCACCTATTCTGCAACAGTTACCGTATCTGCAGATCATATGGCGAATGTAATGTTTACAGTGAAGCAAGTCGTGAATACGCCAAGTGTACCTGTGGGTCCAACGTGGCCGTCCCCATCTGACAGCAAAGTGATCTCAAACAATGGTGTATTATCGATAATCGCAGGTAGAGCGGGCCAGGTTAGCTTGGATAACGAAATAACAATCGATATTCCTGCCGATGCAACAGACAAGGATTTGAAGATAACGATCAAGAAGATGATGGATACACAACAGCTTCTAAACAATAATGAGGTATTAGCGAGCTCCATATTTGAAATTGCGAAGAACTTCCCGGAGAATTTCAAGAAACCAATAACAATAACCTTTACATTCGATCCGAACGATATGAAGGGAACTCAGAAGCCAGTCGTATTCTATTACGACGAAGCAAAGAAGATATGGGTAGAGGTCAGTGGGAAGGTAAAAGGCAATAAAATCTCTGTAGAAGTAAATCATGTTGCGAAGTATGCGGTATTTGTAGTGGGGGACGATGGGTCAACGACAACTCCACCGACAGATACGATTGACTTAAGCGATATATCCGGACATTGGGCGGAAGCTAGTATCAAACAGGCGGTTGCCGACGGAATCGTTAATGGTTACCTGAATGGTACGTTCAAGCCTAACAACACCGTAACTCGGGCAGAATTCGCAGTCATGCTGATGAATGCGTTGAAACTCCAAGGAGAGGCAGCGGAGATGAAATTCACAGATACGATGAAGATTGGAGCTTGGGCACAGAAAGCAGTCGCACAGGCGGTATTAGCAGGTATAATTAATGGCTATCAGGACGGCTCCTTCCGTCCGAATGCAGAAATTACCCGCGCAGAGATGGCGGTTATCATCGCCAAAGCTATGGGTCAGTCGCTTGAAGCCAATCCTGTAACAAGCTTCGCTGACAATAAGGATATTCCAGCGTGGGCGATAGGCAGCGTGGCTTACGTGCAGCAAGCGGGCATCATACATGGCAAAGGAGATAACCGATTCGCGCCTCAAGATCATGCGACAAGAGCAGAGGCTGTAACGGTTCTATTGAAGATGTTGGAGCAAATGAACAAGTAGTACCATAATAAATGGAGGGTTACTCTGAAGGCGGTTGGAATAAACCGCCTAGGAGCAGCCCTCGTTTTGTTCTTTGAACGTAGAAAAGAGTCAGCGTTATTGCTCACGCTGACTCTTTGGCAGTTGGATCTCGAACACTGTTCTTTCAAAGGGGACACTCAACAAGGTAATGGATCCGGCATGGAAGGCTATGATTTCTTTGACAATCGACAGTCCAATGCCGAGTCCTTCGCCTCTTCTGCTGCTATCGACACGGTAGAAGCGTTCGAATACATGCTCTTGGTCCTGCAAGGGAATGCCGCGTCCTTTATCGATGACCGTTATGAATAAGGCATCATCTGTTTCCCATAGTTCAATCCCAAGATATTGCCCTTCTGATCCGTAACGGATGGCGTTGTCGAGCAGGTTACGCAGCGCACGTTCGATTAGGGAGGCATCGATCGAAGCTTGGATGTCCTTGTCTGGGATATTGACTTCAACAGTGAAGTCCTGCCCCTCTAAGAACATCAGATAATCTGCAGCGACCTTTTGCAGCATTTCAGATACATTATGCATGTCAACATGAAGCGCTACATTCTCCTCATCCTGCCGAGTAATATCTAGCAATTGATCTAACAGCTTATCCATATAACGAGAACGTTGAAGCAGAATCTTAGCACTAGCTTGTAGCTCCTTCTCATCCTTATACAATCCCGCGCGGATCGTTTCTGCATAGCCTAAGATCATCGTCAGAGGGGTGCGTAGATCATGCGAAAGATTAGACAGCAGCAGCTTGCGTCTGGTGTCTAATTGCTTGATCTGTTCCGTCTGAACTTGAATACGGTGAGCCATGGCGTTGTAATGCGCAGTGAGCTGGCCGATCTCATCTGTTCTTGAGTCCACTAGTACAGTATTTTCACTTTGGAGATTGAGCTGCCCCATGGCATGATTGAGCTTATTGATGCGTTTGTTCATGGAATAGAAAAACCATAGTGATAGCAGGTAGGGAATTAAGAAAGCAGCAATTAACGGTAACAAAAAAAGAAACAGGACTTTAAACGTGCGCATGAAGAAATAAACTTGCCCTTGTTTCATAGCGTCACTGGACAAACCCATTAGTAGATAATAAGGTTGATCCCCTTCTCTAACGGAATAAGTAAGCGTTACTGGCTCATCGACCCCCCATAGATTCTGGGGCATATAAAGCATGCGATCTGCAAGTTGCCTAAAATCATAGCTGTTCTTTTCCCCGAGGGTATCATATATCGTCGATCCATCTGCCGCAATCCATTCAAAACGAATATCAGGATGCTTTATATGAGCATCATCTAGTATTGGAGTTATGTCTGCAGCATGAAAAGCTTGTTGCTGTATGATTGTATCAAGGAGTTCTTGCGAAATGGCGCCCAGGCTGTTCAGATCATGACCATTGTCTCCGATCTTCCCCATAACTTGACTAAGTGGAATAAACAGAAGAATACTGATGATTGCACTTATGAGCATAAGCAACCAAAGCTTTGTTCGGCTCTTCATTGTCCATCTCCTGAGAATCGATAACCGATTCCACGTATGCTGTGAAGGTAATGAGAGGAGCTCCCCGTGGGTTCAAGAATGCTTCGCAGTCTGCTTATAAATACACTTAAATTGTTCGCATCAAAGTTCTCATGATTCCACACCTGCTTGTAAATTTCCCTTTTGGTTAAAATGCGGTCTGGATTCTGCATGAACATCTCTAATAGCCTGCATTCTACCGGGGTTAAAGGAAATGACTTCCCATCATTTTGCAAAACATAATTGTCGATATCCAGCACTAGTTTATTTAAACGTAGAACCTTAGCAGGATAAGCAGAAGGAGGACGATGTCTTCTTAACTGTGCTTGCACGCGGGCAACCAATTCCATTGGGCTAAAAGGTTTAGTGACATAATCATCTGCACCTAATCCGAGTGTCAAGATCTTGTCTTGCACTTCTCGTCTTGCACTAAGCGCGATAACTAGGGGGCCAGCAAGTGCCTCCCGTAAATAGTGCAGCACCTCAAACCCGTTGCCATCATCCATCATGAGGTCCAATATCAATAATTCTATGGGATGTTCCAGCAAACATTGGATAGCTTCCCGCCCTGAACTGGCTTCTATGACTTGTAGTTCTGCTTGTTCTAGATGCATGCGAATTAACTGACGAATCTCGGGTTCATCATCTACAACTAAGATCTGATTGATGGTGAATCATTCCTCCTGCTTCATATGGAATTAAATCCATCGTGATCACAATCAAATCTTATCAATAACAAAATGAAAAATATATATATTTTACCATTCGTTAAGGATCTATTAAGAAAAGTAAATCTGTATTCTAATGCAGTAATAATAATTATAATTATGGAAAGAATTTCGAGTCAATTGAATCAAACCATAACTAAAACGTTGTTATTTGATTTGTATCAATATTAAGCAATCCACACATGTGGAGAGTGTGGCGGTGTTGGTGAGAAACTTGTAGATATTAAATAAACTCGTGAGATTTCTAATAAAGCCGTGCTAAAAATCGAATAGAGCCGTGATAAAATCGGGGAAGGGATGAATGGAGAACTAGGAAAAACCAGATCCATCAAGCCTTTACCCTGTTTTTGTATCAAGACATGATTCAGATTATAATAAAGTCGTGATACAAAAAGTTGGATCAAAAATCGGGGGAATCATCGATTTGTATCAAGACTTTATTTATGTTGGCAACAGTGGAATGCGGAGTTGAGGGCTATTTTTTAGCACGGGTTTATTCATTATGAACACAAGCAATACAATTAAAGGGGTAAATTACATGACAATGAATGAAAACAGCAATAAAAAGGAATTATCGCCGGAACAACGTGAAGGACTACTCAAAACATTGAAAGCCCGGTTTGAGAAAAACATGAACCGCCATCAAGGTCTTGAATGGGCTAAAGTACAAGCAAAGCTCGAAGCTAATGCTGAAAAACTGTGGTCGCTCCATGAAATGGAGAGAACTGGCGGTGAACCGGATGTTGTTGATCATGACAATAAGACGGGCGAATATATTTTTTACGATTGTTCAACGGAAAGTCCTAAAGCCCGCAGAAGTGTTTGTTACGACCATGAAGCGTTGGAGTCTAGGAAACAACACAAACCAGAAAATAGTGCTATTAATATGGCATCTGCCATGGGCATTGAGCTTTTAACGGAAGAACAATATCGGGACCTGCAGAAACTTGGAAACTTCGATTTGAAAACTTCGAGCTGGGTGGAAACACCCGCTAGTATTAGAAAACTCGGCGGGGCCATCTTTTGCGATCGTCGCTACGACACTGTCTTCGTGTACCACAATGGAGCAGAATCCTACTATGGTGCAAGAGGGTTCCGCGGTTCGCTAAAGGTTTAAATACTGGTGGGAAATACGATCAAGCGAGTTAAAGGAGGGGGCTAACTAAGCCCCCTTAAGCATTGAGTTTTAGATCATCCGTTGTGATAAACGGAATGATCTTGTATAGTAAATCAACAATCAGCAGTTGGTCTTAAATCAATAAAATCTCCTGCTATAAAATCTGCTATTTCACATATTGGTATAAAAACGGTATCAAATTGAGCATCAAAGGTGCAAGAACCAATAGCGAATGTTTTCAAAACAGGAAGGTTCGGGCTGAATCGTCCTATTTTCACAACGAAGTTTCCTACTTCCTCTAGTTTACCTCTTACATAGCTGCTTCTATTTTTTTCGAATATAACAACAAACTGTTGGTTAGAATCATTTAAACGCTCTCTAAGTTCATTAATACATCCACATTCGCAACTAGTAGGAAAATTAGTGATTTTTATAGGCCAAGCATTTGCTTCCGTATTTGGCGAACCTTGATTTACAGTTTGACCTGGTGGGTTGGGTGGCAAATAACTTCACTCCTCTCTTAGGATTAGATATATTCTATTAATAAGATTCTAGTAATGTATAGACAATAATAATAGTTATTTAGTTGGGTTTTGGTGGTAGAACGATCGACGCAAGATAAGAAAGGAGGAGGGGCGTGTCAAAAAACGATAATATGCTGGCCATTCTATGGATGCTGGATTCAGGAGCAAAGATAACCGCGAAACAAATAGCGGAAAAGTTAGAGATAAACGTGCGAACCGTGTACCGTTATATGGATTCGCTTTGCGCCAGTGGAGTTCCGATCGTATCTGATGCAGGGCAGAATGGCGGGTATAGCTTGCTGAACAATTTCATCAGTGCGCCTTTGTTCTTTGATGTTGAGGAACAAAAAGCGATTATTCATGCTGCCGCATTTGCAACAGAAGCAGGGTACCCTTTCAGTGAGGCATTAAGCAAAGCTACAGATAAATTGAAAATGTATTCAAACCGGGAACAGGAAAGCATTCTCGAGCGCCATTTAACTGGCTTTGAAGTGATAAGTCGTCATATTGACCCTTCTGTTAAGCTGACATTAGTCGAACTGGAACGGGCTGTAGCAAACGAGTATTCTGTAGAAATTGAATACCGCACAAGCCGTGAAGAACAACCCAAGCAAAGGGTAATTGATCCTTATGGTGTGATTTATTGGAATAATAAATGGTATACGATTGGGTATTGTCATCTGCGAAATGAAATCAGAAGTTTCCGGGCTGAACGGATCTTACAGATAAGACAAACCCAAATGGTGTTTAAACGGCCTGAATCTTTCTCCGCCAAGACGTTTTTCTTGCATAATCTATTGCCGGATCTGACGGATAAGGATGGGGTGATTTCATTAATTATAAGGGGCAGGGCAGAGGCTCTGGACGACTTGTGCATTCATTGGTTTTTAGGACATCATCTGAAGGAGAGGACAACCAATCAAGCTGTCTTTTTACTTGACGAGAGAGCAATTCAAGCATATGTACCGCATTTTCTGTTATCCTATGGGAAGGCAATTCAGGTAATCGAGCCCCAGAGTTTGAAGATAAGACTTGTTGCTGTCGCATCAGAATTAATGGAATACTATAAGACTTAATTGCTTCACTGACAGCCGTTGTCAGTGAAGTTGTTTTATAATGAGCAAAAATGAATTGTGATAGATGGAGGACATGCAAATGAATAATACGGTTTATCTCTATGTATTTGATACGATGGCAGACTGGGAAATAGGTTATTTAACCGCCGAACTGAATTCGGGAAGATATTATAAAAAAGGGCTGACACCGTCAAAGATAGTTACTGTGGGAATTGAAAAGACCCCTGTTATTACAATGGGTGGGTTGAAAATAGTACCTGATATTAAGCTGGATGAGTGCATTATTCAAGACGCAGATGCTTTGATTCTACCGGGTGGAGATACGTGGGCGGAAACCATTCATGAACCTATACTAAAAATAGCAGAGCAGTGTTTACAGGAGAATATTGTGGTTGCGGCGATTTGCGGTGCTACAGTAGGACTTGCTAAGAAAGGTTTGTTGGATTCGCGATGGCATACGAGCAACGACTTGGATTACCTTAAAATGATATGTCCTACCTATACCGGGGAAAAGTACTACAAGAAGGAATCCGCCGTAACGGATGGTCAACTGATAACTGCTTCCGGAGTAGCTCCATTGGAGTTTGCTTTGCATGTCTTGAAGTCTTTAGATGTATTCGCACCACAAACATTAAACGCTTGGTATAATCTTAATAAAACTCATGAACCGAAATATTTCTTCGAGATGATGAATTCAATCCAATGAAGACATACTAAAGATGGTTTATATGAAGAAATATTAAGTTTAGGATCCGAGGGGGATTAGTTGGTTGATGGAAAAACAGCGTAACATTATTTTATACATTGGTACTTCAATTGATGGCTATATTGCAAATGATGATGGTACATTAGAGTGGTTAGAAACAACAGAAGTAGAAGGTGACTCTGGCTACAATTCACTTCTGGAACGAATTGACACTGTTGTTATGGGAAAAGGAACTTATGATGTCGTTCGTGGATTTGATATGGATTATCCATATCGTGATTTTAATAATTATGTATTTTCTAAATCGGTTAGTGGATCAGATGAATATGCTTCATTTATTGATGAAGATGTCAGAACTTTCATTGAAAATATAAAGCAACAGCCCGGTAAGGATATATGGTTAATTGGTGGAGGAAACTTAGCTCGTGAATTTTTCAAAGAAAATTTAATTGATGAACTCCAAATAGCCATTGCGCCTATTATTTTAGGGAAAGGAATCTCCCTTTATACCGGGGATGATATTACGCAAAAATACACATTAACCAAAGTAGAAAAATTAGGTCAACTTGCTATGCTTCATTATATAAAAAAATAATGGAGATCTAGTGTGGGAACACAAATAGAATAATGATTTAAAAGGGTGCTATTAAAAATAGTACCTTTTTCATTTTTGACGTTCACGGAAATTAAGAGAACCGAAATTCATCTCCTCATTATCGTTGCGCTATAGTTGTTGAACGCTCTCTGTTTTCATAGCATAATACAAATAAAGAGGCATTTGGAAACTAAGGAGGTAGTGTTATGGAAAGAGACCTGTTGGAACAGCTAAACTTATGGCATGAAGATGATGAATTTGAAAAAATAGTAGGCAAGATTGCGGAAATTCCCGTACAGGATAGAGACTATGATTTAGTCGGCCATTTAGCGAGAGCATTGAACAATCTGGAACGTTACGATGAGGCATTGCAGCAGCTTTTGATGATCAAAACACAAGGCGAACATGATCCTCTTTGGCATTTCCGTGTAGGTTACTCCTACTACTACCTATCGCAATATGAGGACGCAGTAACAGCATTCGAAATGGCGAATAAGCTTGATCCCGAGGATGAAGATACTTTGTTGTTATTGAAATGGAGCCGTCACGAGGTTGGCCTAACAGAGAATGATATTGAGACGAATGAGATTGTTGAACAGGAAAAGGACTTTGGTTTTGCTCGGGTGTACGCCGTGGAGCTAAAATACAAGCAGCCGCCGAAGCTGGATCGAAACATGCTTTACGAGAAGATGGAACTTTACACGGGTAAGGTTGATCGTGGAGAACATCATCCGGATGCCGCGGGACTTGCTGTGTGGGAAGCGAACAGTCAGGAAGATCAGAATTTGCTGCACTTTTTCCATCTGAATTATATGGTTGAATATTCGGAAGGCGAAATGCCAGCGCAAACCAGCCTGATGGATACAGAAAGCCTCTCGGTTACGGACTACGAGACGGCCATTCAGCAGTCCTGGCATTGGCAGGAAGCCGCTCAAGTCGTGAGTGATTGTGAGCACTCGCTGCTGTTGATCGACATGATGGCATCGGGACTCGATCCCAAATCGCGGCTGCAGCTGTTCACCGGCTCGCTGCGGGCGGTGCTGGAAACGGCGCCTTGCGACGCCATCTATTTCCGGGAAAGCGACAAGCTCGTCGAACCTAACGCTTATCTGGCGGCGATTGAAGGAGGAGAACTGTTATATGGTGCGCTGAACATTCGTTTTTATAATGTTGAAGGCACAGGCAGCAGCCGCCCTGAAGGTCTGATGGACTCATTGGGACTCGCCGCGCTTGGCATTCCGGATGTTCAGTGTCATTATTACGATCTGGAGCCTGATGAAGTAGCCGGAAATTTGCTTAATATCGCCTATTATTTATTCGACCGCGGGGACGTTATTGTCGACGGGGAAACAGTTGGTTTCACCGAAGAGATGCACTGGCGCTGCGAACACCAATACGGGCTGGCCGCACCGCACCGGGTTGTCATCGATATAGATCCGGGAGCACCTTATTATGCTGGCCGACAAGGCGCAGAGCAGTCGTAACCAATTATTCGGCGGAAGGATTTTTAGTCTGGTATCCAAAAGGAAAGTGCTTAGCTACCGCAGATTATGAACATGATGAATTTAAGATTCTTGATAAATGGGACGACTTTATCAAAGACCCATCAAACACGATAGATAAGATATTTGAATAGGTTTCCATATCGCAATAGTAAAAACGCAGGTGATATACCTGCGTTTTTTGACTTAGTAAGAGCTTGATTTCACTTCACAATAAGCCCCCGAACATAGCGATATCTATATCTTTTGATAGTGATTTAAAAGATTCTCAATTCGATCTTGGATCATTTGTTTTAACGATTCAGGTTTCACTGACATAACAAAATGACCATATCTCATAAAATAGTCGGCTAAAAATTCCTCTTCCCCTGGATTATAGAACCCCTTAATAACTGTCTTATTGCCACTTTCTATTTTCATCGAAGGATAATGTTCTTTATAAAAAATATCCTTTGCTTGTTCTAAAATCTCGACTTCAAAGTCAATACTATTCTCAGAACGGTAAATTTCTAATGAGCGACTTACGAGTTCATCTATGGAAAAGTGAGATTCGATGTCCTCTTCTTCTATAAAGGTTATTCTGTCGCATCTGAAAACTCTATGTTTATTCGTATTTAGCTCTATTCCAGCAGCATACCATTGACCAAACTTGGCGGAAATTTTGAAAAATTGAACATGGAAACTTTTTTTCTGATTATTTTTGGTGTATTGAATCCTACAGCTGCTCTCATTAAGGATGCTTTTTAGAATTTTATCTAAAAAACGACTCACATGATGATGCTGAACCATTTCAAATTGCAGGACTTTTTTCATGTTGTGAATCTGCTTGATTTGTTCTTTAGAAAGACAGTTTTCAAACTTCTCATTTAGTTGATTGACACTTAAATGAAATGGCGTTGATTGATAAGCTTCTAACGTCAACATGGCAAAATACAGGGCATACACCTCATCAATTGTAAAAATAATGGGCGACAACAATCTGTTTTTTAAAATGCCGTATCGTCCATGTCTGCCTTGTTCTGAAAAAATGGGCATACCCAATTGCTCTAATGAACTAATATCACGCAGGGCCGTACTTTTTGAAATAGTGTATTTATCCATTAAGTCACTTAAATTAAAGAACTCCCGGCCGTTTAAGTATCTGATCATGTCATTTAATCTTTCTGACTTCTTCATCGTAAATCCCCTTATAAAGGTGTCATTTTTTGATACCTTTATATTTTATAATAAACTCAAGGTATACATCAAATTACCTAACGTTATGATCCAAAAGGAGTCTGATACAATGAGTGCAACGCTAGAAGTAGCTATTTTCTTATCGATGAACGGAAAAGCAAAAGAAGCTGTCGATTTTTACAAAAAACATTTTAACGCAGAGGAATTGTTGCTTGTTACCTATGAAGACATAGCAAAACGCGACAGCTCGCTGCAGCTTACGGATGAAAATAAGCATTATATTACTCACTCCGTCTTATCCATTGGAAAAACAAAAGTCATGCTGGCAGAAAATCCAATGGATCCTAAAGAAAAATATGCAGTTGGCAACAACACCTCATTGTGTATTCAAAGTGCGGACTTAGAAGAAATTGAACGTTTTTACAAGAGCTTGACTACAGATGATCGGGTGCGAATCATTGTTCCTTTATCCAGCAATGTATTTAGCAAAGCATACGGAATTATTGAGGACCCGTTCGGCATTCAAATTCAATTAATGTATGATGATAGACTAAGATAAAACACACATGATTTCACATGATCACACTCACACTTCTCTCTTGTAGGTGTTACAATATGGATGGTATACATTCATATTCCATTGAATCCATGCATAGAGGGGAGAACATATGAAGAAGTGCGAATACTGTGGAACAAAGGCTACAGATGATGTTGAGCAATGCCATAGTTGTGGTTCTAACAAATTTGAAAATATATGCATAAACTGCGGGAAGAAAACATTTGAAGAAATATGTAAAGAATGCGCAGCAGATTTAATAAATAGTGAGCAAGTACAGATTGAATATGATCCTATTGAATATAACCCTATTGAATATAATCCTACTTCCCAGCCTGATCCCAATAAGACAAACAAAATTATAGTTTTAATCATATTCATTCTTCTCGGTGCGGGGATCATTGTCAGTATTGCTTCACCAAAATGATGGTGTAGAAAATAGTAGTCAAGAAGCAGTGTCTTGTATGAACAAGACACTGCTTCTTTTACGACTAAGGGGGAAATTTATTTAATAAATATCTCTTCAATTTGGTCGAGCATAATATCAGCTGCAATAATGCCGCCTGCTGTGTTCCAAATTACATCGTCAACTTTATGGACATTCCCTTTTTGTACGGCACTTAGGTTTTTCCAAAGTGGATCTTCTGTCCATTCTTTTTCAGTAGCTAATGCTGCATCATCACCTGTTGGCGTGTAAGTAAAGTAGAAAATTACATCTCCGTCCATTTGAGGAATGACTTCTTTTCCTACCTCAACAGCTAATTTTCCTAATTTCGCATTATCTTTAAATAGTTCCGCTTGTTCTGGTACGCGTTTGAATCCTAAAGAATCGAAAATAACGCCTGAGAATGAATCTGTATAGTAGATTCTAGTTTTATCGGCCATAAAGCGTACGACTGAAACCTCTTGGTTCGTTTTATCGCCAAGCTTATCTTTAAGAGCTTGAACTTTATCTTCGTATGCTTTTAAGACTTCCGCGCCTTTAGCTTCTTGATTTACCGCTTTTGAATATAGTTTGAAGTTTTCTTTCCAATCTCCTCGTAATGTCTCTGAGAAAACGGTAGGAGCAATTTTGCTTAATTTGTCATATTCCTTTTCTTGTCTTAATTTATTCCCAATGATCAAATCTGGTTTTAAAGAAGCGATTTTTTCAAGGTTAATTTCACCCTCAAATCCGACAACTTCTACACCTTCCATCTGATCCTTTAAATGATCATACCAAGGATCACCTGAGAATGCTTGTACAGCCCCAACCGGCTTAATACTTAAAGCTAAAAGTGCTTCTGTTCCTTCATTAGTTAAAACAACAATACGTTTTGGCGTGTCTTTTATTTCAGTTGTCCCCATTGCATGTTCGACACTGTAAGCAGTGCTCTCAGCTGAACTTCCTTCTTTCGTGTTTTCCTTAGAATTGCCACATGCAGCTAAAACAAATATAGAGACAACAGCAAACAAAACGAGTAGTTTTCGAGATGCTTTTTTCACTTTTCTTCCCCCTGTGTATATGATAGAATGTTTATGCAGATTGAACGATAATGAGAATCACTTTCATCCACTTAAGGACGAAATTAATCATATTTTAAGAATCTATCACTGTCAATCCTTTTTTCACTAATTTGAAAGCACAATCTATTTAAAGAGAGAGTATGAATTTATATGATTTTAAAAAACAATTATTCAAAATCAATAGGGTTAATTATAGGAGCTCTACTACTACTGCTTTGTATGGGGATAAGTATTGTATTCGGCTATGCAGATACGTCCATTCAAACAACATATGAATCCTTTACACAGTTTAATAATTCTAATGAGCATCTTATTATCCAAAATGTTCGTATTCCAAGAGCACTCATCGCTACTTGTGTAGGTGCATCCTTAGCTATTACAGGCGTGCTAATGCAGACATTAACGAAGAATCCTTTAGCATCACCAGGCATATTAGGAATTAATGCTGGAGCTGGCTTTGCGGTCGTTTTCTCGATGATTTTCTTCCATGTTTCCAATTTGCAGTCCTTTGCATGGATTGCCTTTTTAGGTGCTGCAATAGCTGCTTTATCTGTTTATGGTATTAGCGCAGCAGGACGAGATGCAGTAACGCCATTGAAAATAACTTTAGCAGGGTCTGCGATCAGTGCATTATTTGCTTCCTTTACCCAAGGATTACTTGCAACTAACGAAGCAGAACTCCAACAAGTGTTGTTTTGGTTAGCTGGTTCCGTACAAGGGAGAAAGCTTGAAATTCTGTTATCTGTACTACCTTATTTAGCCATTGGATGGTTTGCCGCTCTGTTTATCTCTTCTAAAATGAATATTCTTGCTCTTGGGGACGATGTAGCGAGAGGCCTAGGATTACCACTAGGATTGATGAAGTTGATGGTAGGTCTAATTGTCATTATATTAGCAGGTGGGTCAGTTGCAATAGCTGGTCCAATAGGGTTTGTGGGAATTGTGATACCCCATTTTGCGCGAAAGTTTGTTGGAACAGATCATCGTTGGCTAATCCCAATGGCTGCTCTATTAGGTGGCATTCTTTTACTGTTAGCCGATGTGGGGGCACGCTATATCATTATGCCTCAAGAAGTACCAGTAGGAGTAATGACAGCCATGATTGGCACTCCATTCTTTATTTACCTTGCCCGAACAGGTGGAAAAAAATAATGAAACAGTTAAAAACAATACGCTTACTACAAAATAAAATATCGTTTTTACTTGATGTTAACGCTTCTAAAAAACTTACCGTTATTGGCATCATTACACTAGCTGTCTTTTTCTTTAGTGCATCATTTGGTGATTCATTTATTAATCCTCTAACGGTGATCCGAACTTTGTTCGGCAAAGGCTCTGAGTTTGATCAACTAATTATTGTTGAATTCCGAATGCCTAGAATTTTTATTGCTGCTTTCGCTGGAATGGCTTTTGCAGTGGCGGGTGCTATATTACAAGGAATAATTAAGAATCCACTAGCCTCCCCCGATATTATCGGTATTTCTGCCGGTGGCGGAGCTGCGGTCGTTGGTTTTTTAGCCATCTTTAGTGATTCCAATCATTCCTTAACAGTTAGTATTGAATGGTTACCCCTCGCAGGTTTTATCGGAGCAACCTTCGTTGGAGTCATTGTTTACCTATTTGCATGGAAAGATGGTGTAACACCCACTCGTCTCGTATTAATCGGTATGGGAGTTTCTGCATTTATGCAAGCCATTACGACGATGCTGATGGTTATCGGTCCTATCTATCAAGCAAGTGAAGCCAATAAGTGGATTACAGGGAGCGTTAAAAGTGCCGATTGGAATCAAGTTCAAATCATTGTTCCAGTGATCATAGTTCTTCTACTTATAGCGTTTTTTAGTACTCGACAGTTAAATGTCCAAGAATTGGGCGATGATACAGCTGCTAGTTTAGGACAATCGGTACAAAAGACTCGTTTATTTTTATTACTCTTGAGTTCAAGTCTAGTTGCTAGTGCTGTTTCTTTTGCAGGAGCAATTGGTTTTGTCGGCTTAATGGCACCGCATATTGCGAGACGCATTGTAGGGCCTTCATTCGGTGTTCTAATTCCGACATCTGCTGCGATTGGTGCTTTACTAGTTATGATTGCAGATATTATTGGACGTACTGCATTTAGCCCTTTAGAAGTACCAGCTGGTGTGTTTACGGCTGCCATTGGTGCTCCTTATTTCATCTATTTATTATTTAGAAGCCCTAGAAATTAAAGGAGTCAACTACCCACTTCAAGTATTATTCAGAGGAATAGCTCCTATATGTTATAATTCATGATTAACAGCTAATTCAGTGGAAGGAGAATGTTATGTTTGATCTGAATGATTGCATCGGATTTATTACGAATACGGCGTCCAAAAAAATAAGTGATGAATTTAACAACAGAATAGAGAACAGCGGCGTGACTCGAGTACAGTGGATGGCTCTATTTTTCATCGGTGAAAGGGATGGCATTATCCAAAAGGAATTGTCCCAGAAAATGAATGTGCAGGAATCGTCGGTTGCCAGGCTCATCGATCGCATGGAAAGAGAGAATCTGTGCTTGAGAATTAGGGATGCTGAGGACAGAAGGATCGTTAGAGTTCACTTGACACCCCTAGGCGAAGAGCAGCGAGCAAAGCTGCTCCCTATTGGTCAAGCTTTTCATGATGACGCTACTCGAGGTATCTCACAGGAGGAATTGGCTGTATTTGAAGAAGTACTTCATAAAATGGTTCGAAATCTATCGAATAAACAATGAATGAAGTTGACATTATTTATGCGAAGTGGTACTTTAAACATAGATACTTTACATAGCAACCATTGCAGTGTAAAGTTTCTTTTAAAGCAATAAAGTGAATTGTTTCACAATTAGAAAGGGAGAGATGAAGATGAAGAAAGATGTTAGACAAATGTTGAGTGATTTTACAAACGGACTGGCAACTCTGTCTGAAACCAATAGTGAACACGTAGGCGCGTTTATGAACTTGCTAGGAACCACTTATGCAGAGGGAGCTCTCGATACCAAAACTAAGGAACTGATCAGTATTGGAGTTGCTGCTTACAACCGTTGCGAGTACTGTATCGTGTTTCACGTTTACAAAGCTCTTGAAGCTGGCGCAACACGAGAGCAGATTATCGAAGCTGCGATGGTGGCAGTAGCGTTTGGCGGAGGTCCGAGCATGGCATATTCAGTCACCCTGCTTAAAGACTCTATCGACGAATTCGAGAAGGACTTCAAATAACGACTACAAGAGTTTCTATGCTGAACATGGGAGGTCTGCTTTCACGAGCAGGCCTCACGGGTATCAACCTAGATGAACTAAAGGAGGCGTCTCTCTTGGAGATTAAACTCGAACAGCTCTCCGGACATGCGAAGACATCGAAGATCGGGAAAATGAATGTATCAGTTGGAGATAAAGTTGAGATCGGGCAACAGCTATTGCAATTAGAAAGTAAAAAGGGAAACACCCCTTTCAAATCGAAATACGCGGGCACAATCGATGAAATTATGGTTTCAGAAGGTCAGGAGATTGGGATTGGTCATGTGCTGTTTAAAATGACTACCTCACAGGGTGAGCCTGCTAAGCCTAAGTTGGATTATTTTGCTGGGCTGCTGCATGGCAAGAAGGAACATGTGGAGGCCGATCTTCTCGTGATCGGTGCAGGACCTGGAGGATATGTAGCCGCTATCTATGCAGCGAAGCATGGCCTGAAGACGGTTATTGTAGAAAAGCAGCAACTTGGCGGGACCTGCCTCAACGTGGGCTGCATTCCTACTAAAGCTTTAATCCGATCATCAGAAGTATTCCACAACTTCAAGAATGCAGAAGATTTCGGAATTTCCGTTGAACATATACAGATGGATATGGCTAAGGTCATCGAACAAAAGGATAAAATCAAAGATACACTTGTATCGGGAATCGACTACCTGCTGGAGAAAAACGGGGTAAGAGTGATCCGAGGAAGTGCATCCTTTATAGATAGCAAGCAGGTACTGGTCAAAAACGGGAAAGACGAATATACCATTCAAGCGACCAATTCGCTAATTGCTACAGGCTCTAAGATTTCCAATATTAATCTGCCAGGTATAGAACATGATTTTGTCTTGAATAGTACATCGGCGCTGCAGCATAAGGAGAATATGAAATCGATCACCATTATTGGCGGCGGTGTAATCGGTATGGAATTTGCCTTTATCTACTCCAACTTCGCGATCCAGGTCAATGTGATCGAATATTGTGACCGCCTCTTGACTATGGTGGATGATGACGTTTCGGAAGAAATCCGAAAGATAGCCATTGAGCGTGGAATTGGAGTTCATACCGGAGCCAAAGTGACGAGAATCGAAAAGGATCAGAACGGGCATGCCGTCATCATGTTTGAAAAAGATAATGCAGAGATGTTTATGACAAGTGAAAAAGTGCTGGTTGCCATCGGAAGGGAACCGAACCTGGAAGGTTTGGATATCGACAGAGCTGGTGTTGCGCTAAATGAAAACGGAAAAGGGATTGCCGTTAATGAGCATTTGCAGACGTCTATAGATCATATCTATGCTATTGGCGATGTCACGAACCGTATTCAGTTAGCTCACGTTGCTTCCCATGAAGGAACAGCAGCAATTGACCATATATTAGGGACACCTTCAAGCATAAATTACGATATGGTACCAAACGTTATCTTCACTTCGCCTGAGATTGCATCCGTTGGACTGACAGAACAACAAGCGCTGCGTCAACAGATGAATATTAAGATCAGCAAATTCCCTTTCCAGGCTAACGGAAAAGCTCTGACGATGAGAGAAGGAAAAGGGTTCGTCAAACTAATCAAAAATATCGACAACAGTAAGATCGTCGGTGCTTCCATCATCGGTCCTGAGGCTTCCGCATTGATCAGTACACTTACTGTTATCATCAATAACGGGATCTCAGAGGAAGACATTGCACACACGATATTTGCTCATCCCACAACAGGTGAAGCCATTCACGAAGCGGCATTAGGCTTAGGTATCGGGGCGCTTCATTACCATGAATAAGATCGTAATATCTCAGGAAACCGATCCTTATTTCAATCTGGCTCTGGAAGAGGAACTGTTCCGAAATGCACGTCCCGATGAAGTGACGCTATATCTATGGCAAAATGAAAAAACAGTCGTGATCGGTAGAAATCAGAATCCGTATATCGAGTGTGATATCGAGCAAATCAAGCGATATGGCGGCAAGATTGCCAGACGAATATCGGGTGGGGGAGCAGTCTACCACGATCTAGGTAATCTAAACTTTACATTTGTATGTAAAAAGGAACAAGAAGATCTGACGAAACAAATATCAGTGCTTCAGAAAACTGTCGAACGCTTTGGACTTCAAGTTGAACGGTCCGGAAGAAACGATATGACATATGAAGGCAAAAAGTTCTCCGGCCATGCCTTCTATGAAGAAGACGGGAATGCATTTCATCATGGAACCATGATGGTAGACGTGGACTTGACGATGCTTACAAAAGTGCTGAAGCCATCCAAGCTCAAGCTGGAATCCAAAGGAATCACCTCGGTCAAGAGCCGGGTCGTCAATCTGAAGGAGCTAAACGATGACATCTCCATCTCCAGCCTTTCCGAAGCGCTGATTGATAGCTTTAAAGAAATTTACGGTGAACACTCCTTCTTAGTAAAGTATAGCCGACAAGAGAAATCGCCTGACTTTATTCAGAGATATATGGATGATAGATGGATTTATGGAGAGAGTCCTGTATATAATGCGACTCTTGAGAAGAGGACTTCAATAGGCAACATTCAGGCTTTTTTCCAAGTTGAACATGGGCGTGTAAAAGAATTGAAGATTTTTTCCGATAGCGTCTCTATTTTGGATTTCCGAGCAATTGAAAGCCGCTTTGTGGGAATGGACTTTAATGAGGTAATGGAAAAAGACTTGCTGGCTCTTGCTCTGTGAGAGCAGTGGCTGAATCGATATCGACGATTAGATAGATCGTGACCTTCCTGGGGGCGGTCTATTTTTTTGTTTGGGGAAGGCTTGTCTGTTATGGTAATGGATTTTCTACCGTCAGGACTCATCTTGTGACGAATGAGTCGGATTTCAACATGGCTACCATGACAAGCAAGGAAAAGCACCGTTGTAGCGCTTTTCCTTGCTTAATGCAGGACATACGTCAACCCATGTCGAATAATAGGTCAAAAGTAGGAATAGTCGGCGGTAGACTAATTACAAGAGTCAAAGACAAAGGAGACATAAAATGGCTAGAACTTACTACGCTGAAGGAAGGCAAATTGCATTCATCCTGAGAGGTGTATTTATAATAGGCGGACTTGCTCTGTACTTCAATATACCAGGACTGCACTGGGGCTTCTTCTTTGGAATCTTAATAGGTTCTGTACTCATAGCTGAAATCATTGGAGCTATGTGGACAAAGAAAAGGCGTAAGGAGAAGAAAAATAGGAGACCAGTTGCAAGCAAATCAGGACAAACGCAATCGAGACGATCATCAAAAGGATGCAGATCAGATGAAATCATCTTATCAAGCAGATTAAGTGATTTGTCTGGAGCTGAGTTCGAACGGCTACTCGCCTTATATTTCCGTGATCAAGGATATGTTGTTAATGAAGTTGGAGTTGGAGGCAATGACGGCGGCGTTGATTTGGTCATTATCGATAAACGTGGAGAGAAAACAGCAGTTCAAGCCAAGTGCTACGCCAACCACAATATGGTCCCGGTTCAGACAGTTCGAGAGCTGGTAGCTGCGAAAAGGAACCATGAATGTATCCTATCTTTACTTATAACGACTTCAGACCTAACTGCTCCAGCTAAGAAGGAAGCTGAGCAGTTCAAGGTGGAATACTGGCATGGAGGACTCATTGAGCTGAAGCTAAAGGCGTGGAGTAAGTGGCAACCAAGTAAGAAACCACGTCCTAGTGAAAAGAGTGATGCCGCAGCTAAGTCTGTGGTTGTAAAAGCCAAAAAGGAAGTCGCAGCTACAAGGACAGTGGCATGCAAGTGTGGTGCTCCTATGGTACGAAGAAAGAATAAGCAAGGTGATGAATTCCTTGGTTGCAGTAATTTTCCGAAATGTCGTGATACAAGAGCCTTATAAATATGAAAAAAAGAAAATAGATCTTGATTATTTCTCGGAGGAATAACCAAAACTATTGAACGGTGATATCCTAAACACTTTTTTGAAAATACGGTATCTTAGCATTCAAACTATAGAATGGTCGAGTCTCGAAACCGTGGAACTAATGGTGGACTTGCATTTTTTGATTATAATCTGCAAGGATTATTATCTTCATATCTGATTAACTGTTATCAGAGGGGAGGGAAACGGGATGACATGGTTTGAAAGAATGAATAAAGCGCTCGACTATATCGAGGATAACCTCTGTGCGGATATTGATATGACACAAGCCGCAAGGATTGCTTGCTGTTCCAACTCCAATTTTCAGAGAATGTTTTCAATAGTAGCGGATGTTTCCTTGTCTGAGTATATCAGACGAAGAAAGATGACTCTTGCTGCATTTGAGTTGAAGAATAGTAATATTAAGATTATTGACCTAGCGCTAAAGTGTGGTTATGATTCACCGGAAGCTTTTACACGAGCCTTTAACAATATTAATGGGACAACGCCGTCGTCAGCGCGCGATAATGGCGTAGTTCTCACAGCCTACCCTCGAATCTCTTTCCTACTAACAGTTAGAGGAGCTGTTCCAATGAATTACAGAATTGAATCAATAGAAGCATTTATTGTTTATGGTATCGAAAATATCATGACCGCTGATAACGGCGAACATTTCCGTTCCATACCGCAATTTTGGCAAGAGGCACATCGTGACGGCAGAGTCGACAAACTTATCAAATCAACGAATATGCTTACAGAGGCACCGAACAATTTGTGTTTAGTCAATGCTATTTGTGATTACCGTTCGGTTGAAGGGGATAATACGTTCCCTTATATGCTGTTCGCCTACAAAACAAGTAAAAGCCAAGCGGAGGGATATAAGGAAGTGACTGTTCCAGCCGCAACATGGGCGATCTTCAGAACTGAGAATCATACAGTGGAAGGAACAAGCAATGCTATTCAAAGTCATATCAAACGAGTATACACTGAATGGCTGCCGACTGCTGATTATGAAAAGATTGACGGCTATGAATTGGAACTGTCTTATGGCTGCGGCAGCATATGCTGGAGCGAAATATGGATCAGGGTCAAACCAAAGAAATAGTTAACGAATAACGAACATGATAAGAATGTTCCACATTAAAATTAGCAACACATACATGTAGAGAGTGTGGCACTACGTACACTGAAATGACAAATAGAAGATCCCTTGATCTGCAAGGGATCTTCTATTTGTATCTTGTTAATGAGGTTTTTTATAAAGTTGACTTGTAGAGAATTTACAAATTTTCTGGTGTAGAAAGTTTCAGTAATGTGAACTGATTGTTTAGTTGCTGTTAAGCTCATTTGGATTAATGATAACTATCTTAAAGAATGAACAGATATTAAATTTGTAGTAGCAGCTCCCATTTTGCATAAGTGCTATGTACTGCGTGCAGCCCTTTCTAAGCTCCAATAATCACCACTTGATAATCTTGAGTGCGTCTTCTCTAGCTGCTTAATAAAGTTCAATACCTCAGAGTAAACCCCAATTTCTTTTAAGATTTCAATGTCCTTTATTTTATATAAGTATAAAGTCCATTTATCATTTTCTTTTTGGCATATCTCTTTGTCTTTTTGCAGGCTCTTAAATTTACTTTTCGTTAATTGCTTTGGAAATACATCCAAATCTGCAATTTCCAGATGGTCAATCATACTAAGTTCATCACTCAGTTCGTAACCACAAGAATGTGAAATTCCTGATAAATCATATTCGACATGTAATCTACAAAGTGATATCTGTTCCAGAACTTTACTATCTATATCACCAGTTCCTAACTTATCTAGATGGTTTTTGATCATGGGTTCCACATATTGCTGATTAAAATGATAGGGGTTTAACTCTTCCCACATCCTATACATGTATCCCTCCCAATCAAATTGCTTGAAATGATAGATTCCAAAATCTAGGCGATACATGTTAGTGCTAAAGCCTCGATCATTTCTAAATATATACTTGAATTTATTGAAATTATTACCCCATAAATCCTTATAATATGAATCTAATTCTTTCTCAGTAGCATCCATACGTATTAAAAAGGCATGACTGAAAATGAAAAGGGGAATATGGATAAAACGTACCCACTGTTCATCTTTTATGATCAAATTCTCAAAGACAATCTCGCATAGTTGAGTATCATTCTTCAATAAATTAGTATAGATCTTACTTGTTATGAAATGGTTGATTCGAAGTACAGGGTCATCCTGATGCATAAATAATATAAAGGCTTCTGCACAGAAGTGTATTAGCTTCGAAATGATTTCTGGCTCCCTACGGCCTATATTATACAAGATAATCATACAAAGTGTACTAGCTTGCTCTGGTACTGTACTAGTTTCAGTTTCGTTCAGAGCTGTAATGAGCAGTTTGATGGATTCTTTCGTCTGCAAGAAATCATTAACGTATCGTGGAGAACAAGTGTCTAGTGTTTGCATTAATTCTTCTTTTAATGTCGGACTAAGGTTACTTGTTGATATTAATTCTGCAATTTGATCATAGTCCAAATAGATTTCACAGCGTCCAAATATCCAATTTCCTGCATCTTCTATAACGTCTTCAAGTGCTAATTTTTCATGATCTACATATTGGTTAAGTTGTTCCTTATGTGTTACATTTTCATTGTATTCAATGAAGGGGTTTCTGTCACATAAGGAGTATATCTTTTGACCGAATTGCTTTGTATAACGCAAGCCAAACTCTATAAGTATATCTGGTATGTTATCAATTAACATATCTAATTCAATATCCATACATAATCCATCAAGTAATTCTATCTCAGATAGTATAGTGTTCTTTACTTCTCTAACGATCTTTTGATAGTTAGTGTTATAGAATGTACTGTACTCTTCAGGAAATACTTTTTCGAATGTTTTAATTGCCATTAAATGGTAAATGCTATATGCTTCCTCATAATACTTGGTGATGATGTCTACACCATTAAAAGTCATTCCTTTATCGACGCAGCGGATGATAATATCTGGAAGATTGTGCAAATCTGAATATTGCGCGATTAAATCTCCTTTGCCCATTGTTATACAATAATCCTTTATAGTCGTTTCTAAAAAATAAAATAGCTCTAAATGTTTATTAGGTTCATAACAACGGAGTAGATGAAAGAATCTATGGAGCCGATCATGTTGAAGTAGAATATCCCGACCTGAATCCCAGTTCCAATTTCCATCGTACTCCATGTGACAATCACCGTAGTCATAATAGTGTAAGATACATTGTTGGATTATTAGATGATTTACTCTGTCACTACATTTTGTTGATTGATGCTCAAATAAAAATTGTAACTGATTATAGAAAGAGCAACATCCAAGTACTATTGGAATAAGTTGATCGCTGTTTTCTTCCATATAGGAATATAGGAAATCCTGAACGGCTGGCATGATGAATCTTAAGATAATAGAATCCTCTTCTTCATCGTAGAATGTCTTTATCATCGTTCTTTCTAGTTCAGCTATGCATTCCCCTAAGTTCTTAACTGTAGTTTGATGGGAACAGTTATGAATATATTTCTGATAACAAATCTCCATATCAGTCATACGCATAGGAGTTGATGAAATCAATAATAGCATTGCAACAATCTTCGCTTCTTCGGAGAGAGCCAAAAAGATGTCATGCCAGAATGCACTGGGATTATCAAAATAGTTGCATAATTCATCATAATATGTTTCAGGTGAACAATCCTTATCTAGTTCTTTATGCAGAAATAACGCTAGAACGCGTGGGTTGTAATTTTCATGATATACAATCCGATTGCACTTGTTGTATAAGTAATTAACATACTCATACTCAAGATCTGATGCGTAGAGATGGTGGAATAAGATACTAGCTTTTTCATCAGGTCCGAATTCCTCCATCGAACAGATCAAGGCATATCTCTCCAATGTTTCTTTTAGAACAGGGTGCTTTTGTAACCCTTGTTGCAGTACATACTCTCTAGTTGTCAAGATCAATCGCTTCGTTCCAATAGACTCTATGATAAGTTTCAAGAGTCTATTTAGTCGATTTTCATCATTTCTACGAGTATGTTCGTTATGAAAGATACTTCCCCAAAAATCATCCAAAATAATGACCTGCTTCTGATCATCTTCTAGCATATTATATACATCTTCGATTGAATTGGCCCATACAAAGCCATTCAGATGATCTGGTTGTAAATAAGCTAATGCTAATAGGTAAGCCATGGTCGTCTTACCTACACCAGGCTCTCCTGAGAGTACAATCACATGTTTCTGAGACCATTTGAGCAAGGCATTACGATATACTCTGGTTGGAACAAAAACTTTTGATGTTTTTAGAGCATCTTTGAGTTCCTCGGCTGATTCCCTGTAGGCAGCACGATGCACAGTTTCGTTTAGTGTTTTATAAAATACATTTATGCTAGGTAACCAAAGTTTTGGAGTTGCAAGTTCAATCCACTTATAGCTTGGATCTTCTAAAAGACGATTCATATCATTTCGAGTAAGAATATCTCTAGAGTCTTTAATGTAATCTTTGAATAAATTCATAATCTCAACTTTCTGATCCCGTTGAAGATCCATCGATACGCCTAAGATATACCTATCAGGGTTTAGTTTAATAACCTTAGGTAATTCATTGTTCTTTAATGTACTATATAATTTAGAATAGTCTTGTTTGTATCGTTTAGCTTGAATGATGGTCGTTTTATTGTTAATAGTAAAAGAGCCATCAATCCCCGCATCACGCCCTTCCTTATACATTTCTACAAAAAGACCTTCTCGTTGCTGAGTGATGTCACAAACTAACTTTTCATACTATAAAGGTTCTAGCAATGCATGAAAATCATAATTCGGCATGTCTTTCCTCCAAATGAATAGTGTAGTAGCGTCTTTATTGTACTGTTTATTAGAGATGTAAGTATGTTTAGGAGAAACATATTTGGAAGAATCATATACACAACAACAGAATATTCGAAGATTTGTTATTTTTAGCGAAATGTGAGGTGTATTTGAAATGGTTCAATATCAGATTAATTACAAACGCAGGTGACCGAACAATGGATACAGAACGCTATTAAAGAGCAGATGAGCGTATGGGATACCGTAACGGATCTTATCCACATATGATCACAACACGTGTAGGCACACTTACCCTTCACATTCCACGTATTTGGGATGGTAAATCCTCTACGGATTTATTTGCTCGATATCAACGAAGCGAGCAAGCTTTTGTATTAGCTCTGGTGGAAATGGTTGTGAACGGTGACACAGTGAGTTAGATGACTCAAATCACGGAGGAATTGTGTGGTGTGGAGTTCTCTAAGTCTACCGTAAGTTAGTTATGCAAGAGGCTTGATCCCATCGTACTTGCTTAGAGCGAGCACCCACTAGGCAATAGCCAGTTACCGTTTGTATTGGTAGATGCTATGTACTTGAAGGTGCGTGAAGACGGTCGTGTGCGTTCTCGTAGGCTCTTAATCGCGACCGGAGTAAATACCAATGGCACACATGAAGCCCTTGATCATATGCTCAGCGACTACGAATCGGAGGAGACTTGAGGGAATTTACACACAATTATGGACTTGACTGGGTCCACAGCAAGTAGATGCGCAGCATAAAGCTGGGGTACCCTTTCCTTCAAAATCATAAATAAATTTTTCCCTTTTTGTAAATTTTTCGAATACGCATGTATTCAAGGTTTTCAAACAGAGAAGAAATATTTCTGATATATCCTATATTAACAATGCTTAACAACTTTGATATATACCATCGATTAGCCTATTTCTTTTGCCCCATGAAAGACTCCTAAGCAATGATAATGGGAAATGGAATAGGTCGATGGTATAATATTACAAAAGAGAATATCGAAGGGAATGCTACCATTGAATTTGCAGATATTAAATAAAATCGAGGCATGGCACAAGGTTGAATTTCTAACACCTTATCCAATCCAATGGGATAAGAATATAGATTATCTGATAATTGAAGAAAGACAAATTCCTTGGATGGAACATGAAAAATATCGTCTCCTAGAGACGGAAAATGATACTTTCCGTTTTACAGTATATATAGGGGTTATGGACACTGAAGTAGTTATGCAATCAGTGCGTAAATATTTACATGATGAAGAACAAATCGTGGAGGATATGAATTATAAGACAAATACAGCAATTGCAGAAGTTTCATTAGATTTTAACGGGAATTATATAGCTGGAAGTTTTAAATTATCAACGTTACCTTTTGCACTTGGTAAATTAAAAAAAGGGGACTTTTATAAGGATTGGTACCATGAGTTCAATAAACTTTACGTTCAGATAAATGAGATGATTGAAAGAGAACTTGAAAGTACGGTTACTTTAGACAGGATGAAATTTATTCAGCATGAAATTAGTGATTTTGTCGGATGGTCATCAAACTATACTTATTTTATTGCAAAATGTAGTAAAGTTCCAAAACCTAGGAAGGAAGATAAAGAACAAAGTTCTTTTGCTAAAGAGCCGGGGATTCTAAATAGTTTCTATATTAAAGATCTTGAGTTGGTTCGAAATAGTCTTAAATCGGAAGGATTAATAAGCGACGGACTGATTCAGTTTTTAAGTGGTGAAGATATACCTTTCGAAAATCGGCAAGATATTCATCGTGATAAGGAAAAACTTTTCGAGATCCTTTCACCTGAAAACATCCCTCTCGGGAAATGGCCAGGTAACCCGGAACATGCTCTCAACTTAATGCAGCAAGCAGCAGTAAATCTGATATTCAAACAATTGCATAATACAACTGGAGTCTTCTCCGTTAATGGCCCACCGGGGACTGGAAAAACCACGCTTTTAAGGGATGTCATCGCAGAAATCATGGTTCAACGGGCTGAACGTTTAGTAGCATATGATGTTCCTAAAGATGCATTTTCTTTCATTAAAGAAGCGGACGGTTCTATTAAAAAAGTTCAAAAGTCCATTGTCAGTATACTCTCTCCCGAATTATGTGGGTTTGGCATAGTTGTGGCATCTTCGAATAATGGAGCCGTAGAAAACATATCAAAAGAATTGCCAGATATTAAAGCGTTACATGAATCATTTTTAGATACTGAAGGGGCAGATTATTTTAGGGATATTGCAAAGAGAATGCATGGAGGAAATTCATGGGGGCTTATCTCTGCTGTTCTTGGCAAAAGTGATAATCGGTATACTTTCAATAAAAAATTCCTTGACCGAGAAAAGGATAAAGATAATTTAGGGAAATCCTATTTTCAAATCCATGATGAATGTAAGGCCATACCGGACCATGTACATTTAGAGAAATGGAAGGCAGCTAGAGAATCATTTGAGCAGGCCCTAAGAAATGTTCAAGATTTAAAGAGAGAAGCAGTAGAGTTATATGAACTTTGCAATAGAATTAATAAACTCGAAACGGAGATAAAGAAGGGGCAGTATGAAATACAATGCCTTAATTTGAAAGTGGAAGAACTGAAAGAAAAGAACCTAGAAATAAACAGAGAATGCTGTGAACTGGATGAGAAAATTTGTTATTTGAAAGAAGCATTAGATTATCATAATAGGCTAAAAATTGGTTTTTTTATCAGGTTATTTAGATGTAAACCTTACAGAGATCACATGTCACGCGCAAATTTATTAAATAAAGATATATCTGAACAACTTCATTTGATAAGTCAAAAGAAATCTGATCTAAAAGCCATAGAAGATAAACTTACACTTGCATCTGATAAATATAATAAATTAATTGAAAAGCTTACTCAACTCAGGGAAGAATTTACTTCCACAGAATCGCGTATCAAGCACTCTTTAAAGGAAAAACCACGTTTCGTTGTTAGCTTGAAGGATTTAATTCATGGGGATAATGATAAAATTCAAAAATCTTCTCCATGGATTACCCAGGAGTTTTCAGAAGCAAGAAGCAAACTATTTTTAGCGGCTATGCATGTCCATGAATGCTTTGTTCGGGCCTCTGTTTCGAGAATTATTGGTAATGTAATACTGTTTAGCAAACTAAATTCACTTGATACTTTTGCGGAGAAAGAAGTTTTTAAACCTATATGGGATGTTATAAGCTTGATCATTCCTGTGGTTTCAACTTCATTTGCTTCTGTGTCTAGCATGTTTAGAGGTGTTGGTAGTGAAAGATTAGGCTGGCTTATAGTCGATGAAGCAGGACAAGCAGTGCCCCAAGCTGCTGTTGGTGCCATATGGAGATCACAAAAAACAGTGGTTGTTGGAGATCCAATACAAATTGAGCCTGTAGTAACGTTACCAAAATCCGTATTTAATGACATTGGGAAATATTACGAAATAAATCCACACTATTTGTCGGATAAAAGTTCTGTTCAGACACTTATGGATCTTGCAAATAAGTATGGCACATTTCTTAAAAATCGATGGATAGGGTCACCACTATGGGTACATCGAAGATGTATCAATCCTATGTTTAAGATCTGTAACGAAATTGCATATGATGGCAACATGGTACTTGCTACTGAGAATCCCGCGGATAAACAAGCTCCCCTTAAGGCTGAGGAAGAGAGTCTAGTAAAATTTCTTGAATATATGGGGCCAAGTTCATGGTATCAAGTTGAGGGAGAGACGGAAGTCAGACAATACGTACCTGCTCAAGGTAAACTGGTTTTTGAGTTAGTTCAGAAAGCATTTCAACACTTTAATGGACAAGTTCCGAGCTTATTTATTATTACACCGTTTACGGCTGTAAAAGAAGAAATCAAGTCTTTATTGAGGGATATGTATAAAGAGTTAACTTCATTAAAGATTGATAAAAAGCAGTTTCATAGATGGATTAATGAAGCTGTAGGAACAGTTCATACTTTCCAAGGCAAAGAAGCATCGGTTGTAATTTTTTGTTTGGGGGTTGATTATAAAAATCTGGGCTCGGCATTATGGGCCACTAACGAACCTAATCTTATTAATGTTGCAGTTTCCAGAGCTAAATATCGATTTTACGTCGTAGGAGATATGAATGTTTGGGGTGAAATGGAAAATATGAAGGTCATTAAGCGAGAGTTAATTTATGAACAACCAAGATATTAGAAAATTAATCTTGGAGGGAAAAGATAGGTGGAAAGAATTTTATATTATCCATATATAGCTGTTCCCAACACGAAGTGGCTTACTCATGCATTATTATATTGGGACGAAGTGGCATCTATAGTACCATCGGATTATTTTAACCGTCCAGAGCTCCATGATCCGTACATGTTGGAGCTTGGAAAGTGAGTTAATGACAATTTAATTTGAATGAAACTAATGGAGGTTATCAATATGAAGGTAAAAGAGCTAGTGCAGATACTAGAAAAACTTGATCAGGATCTAGTCATAAGGGTTGTTGTTCCTATAGAGGGTAGACCATATGGTGGGGGATTATTAAAGGAAGTAAGCAAGGTATCCGAAATATTTGATCAGGATTCAAATAAACCTTCATATACAATACAAATTTCGGAGTTTAATGAATAGAACTAGTAGAACTATGCCCACCTCCCTATAAAGTTCGACTGTTGATGACCTGATACCGGCGTTTGTCCTTCGTTTACACCTTAGGAAAGGTCTTCATGAAAGGGGATAATTCTAAAATAGAGATGTTGGAGTACTATTCCGGCATCTTTTTTTATTGATAATCGATACCAGTCGAAGTATAAAGGAAAATGGACTGGTTTGCCGAAGTATGTAAATAGAATTCATATCATCTGTTTAAAGGAACGACATTGGAGGCAGAGGGATTTGAGTGTATTTAATTACAGTAGTGCTAGTAGATATCTCATGAAAAGATACAATTTAAACGGTAGAATAAACGGGTTGGGACGTATTGATCTTCGCTTAATTGAGAAGGTTAAAACAAGTGTGGTTATTGATCATTCAATAGAAAACATCGGACTATTAAAATCAACATTAAATGCCCAGTTGGATTTTTGGAAACAGATTAATTTAATCATTGTTGTAATAACATTTGTGTTAACGTCAATATTTTCTCTCTCGACATTCTATCTCCAATATCAATTGAAACCTATAGATTGGACTCATGAAATAATAACAATACTAAATAAGGATTATATAGAATCCATGTCCAGCATAGAAGAGAAAGCAAAATATCTAGGTGATAATTATAACCTTGAAAAGAGTAGTTATAGCGATTCATTACTTGAATTACAAAAGTATCATGATAAGGTCATAATAAGCATAATAAGCATAATAAGTCCTTTATTATTGCTCTTTGCAATCGCACTTTTACGATTTAGATGGATATCTGATGCGGTTTCTTGTTTGACTGGAGCATTTGAGGAAAAAATGAGGACAATTGAAGAAAATGATGAGGATGATAATGAACTCAGCAATATTAGAAAAATGATATTATCATAGTGCGTCTTGTGCATGCTATGCATCGAGGTTCACGATGTGGAAAGCGGGTATCTTGGATATTCTAATACATACAATATCCAAGACCGTTCTCCTCCGTGTCTTTTTGCACTTTAATAATGGATCCCCCGTTCCACTTTACGTTTGGCAAAGGCTTATTGCTTGCACAGCTTTTAAATGCATTTCAGAGTATACAATTATTCCACTTCTCATTTCCATAGCGCCTATTTTTATAATTATCAACTTTCAATGTATCGGCTTTTCTCAATAACACAAACAAGTATTCATCACTAAAATTAGTTTCCGTCTTGATATAAACTTCTGCACGGTTTTTATTCTTTAATTCAACATTTGAATCAATAGGGTGTTCTATTCCATTGTATTTCACCGGAAAACCAAAGCTCTGCCCGCTTTTGCAGGTACAGTATTCATCGAAAATAGGACTGATCAGCCCCGAGAATTCTTCGTGCCAGTCTGTTCGTTTGGCATAATGATATTCATCACCTGTATATTTTTCTTTTAATTCGGCTTCTTCTTGTTCATGCTGCTTATAGATGCGATCTTCAATGCTGTTCCATTTTGAGCCGTATTCTTGGACGATGTTAACTAAATGCTTGTTCAACTCTTGTTCATCCATGGGGTTACACCTCTACCGATATGTATTATGAAATCATAGCCTGAATTTCAAACATATACAATCCTTCTTTGACTCAAACCCCTCAAAAAAGAGAGATGAAAGACTTCATCTCCCCTTAAGCATGTTGTCTTTAATATTGGTAATACGGAGGTGGATAATTGCTCTGAGGTTGCTGCATCTGTTGATACTGGTTATACGCATGATGATGCGGCATATATTGCTCCATCTTGTTGCAGTAACTATACGGACCTATATAGGTTGTGGGTTGAACAGGTGCAATGACTTGCTTCCATAGATGTTCATCCATACAATAGGTATGCGCCATGATATGGGGAGGAGTAAATTTCAATATGTCTGAACCTAGAATCACCTCTGGAGTCGGAGCGTTGAATATGGCCAAGAGATGAGTATTGTCAACGGTAGCGACCTCATAGTGCCACCAGCCTTGCGGAATGTTTGCCACCTGTCCAGGTGTGATCGGGTAATCTTGAATTTGTTTGGTAAAAGGGTTCAGCAGCGACACAACCGCCGCACCAGAGATACAGTACACAAGCTCAGCGGCATTCTGGTGATAGTGCGGCTCAACGACATTATTAGTACTTAGGAAAATGTCCAGGAGAGACACGTTATCGAGTGTATTCAGCTGTTCCACACCTAATACGTTAATATAGTTTTGATTATCTTTCCTGAACAAGGGACTTGTATTTACGTCAAATGTGAATTGAGTTGATGGGGAGGTATAATCAATATTTGAAACCATTGGTATCAGCTCACCTCTTTATCTGGTCACAAGGCTACAATTAACCTTTATAGGCAGGTTATGCACATACAGTGAGCTGGGTGTTCGTTTATTTTAACAGAGGGAAATTTACACGAAAAGATGTTGTGTACCTAACAAAATAATGAATAAGCCGAATACTATGATTAATTTCCCTTTAAACCTTACAGATGATAAATACTCATCGCTTGGTTCAGAATCATCACCGATTTTCTTGAACCACCAAGATTCAGGAGTTCTAATAGCGTACAAGCCGATAGCGATGATAGCAACTCCAAACAGAAAAATGGAAATAAACATGAGATCAGCTCCTTCAGAGAAATGTACGATGTTAATTACAAAATGTTCCTAACAAATCCATGAAAAAGCGTTATAATGCAGCATATAGGTTTTCAACATAATATACATTTCTCTTGATTGGACTGGTGCATAACATGACTAATAAATTGGTTGTTGTCGTTAAAGGTGTTATTTTAAATGAGGACAAGATATTGATTGCACAACGAGCTGCTGATGATGAAATTGGCGGTGGGACTTGGGAGTGTGTTGGGGGAAAAGTAGAGTTCGGAGAAGATCTAGAACCGGCATTAGTACGAGAAATTAAGGAGGAAGCTGGTTTAGACGTTACGGTGGAGAAGCTGTTATATGCCACTACATTCCTAATAGGTGCAACAAGACAGGTCGTCATTCTCACCTATTTATGCCACAGTACGCATCAAGATGTAGTTCTCTCAGAAGAACACACGGATTACCAATGGTCATCACAAGACCAGCTAAAGTTACTTTTGCCTTCGGATATCATTCGTGATTTCGAGAGAAATAATGTATTTTCCTTGTTAGATATTGATTCTATTAAGGTAAACTAACTCAAAAGCTTAAAAGGATATAAACGACGAAAACCCTTGGTATACAAGGGTTTTCGTCGTTTGTATATGAAGTTTTGATTACTTGCAACATTTTTTATAAAAGCCTACTTATTTACCGCTTGGCAATATTTTATTCAATGCTATGGCTGCAATGGCAGACGGTAAGATAGGCGAACCGAGCAAATATTGTACGAAAGTTGGTAAAGAGTTTAAGTAATCTTTAGGAATGAGTACTAACGCTAAGGTTATGATCATCGGTATAGCAATAATATACATCTCTTTTTCGCCAATGGTTTCATTTTTCATCACTTGTATACCGTTAATTGCGATGATGCCGCATATGATAGCGAATACGCCACCGATTACAGCGGTTGGAATCGAAGATATTAAAGCAGCTAATTTGCCTGAGAAACCGAAGATGATAAACCATGCTCCTACAGAAAGAAAGACTCGGCGGCTGGCAATGCCTGTGATAGAAATAATACCTGCATTTGTGGAATAGCCTGTTACAGGAGTTGAACCGAGAAGAGAAGAAATAAGACAGCTAATTCCTTCTCCAATAACACCTTGGTTAATATTTTTATCGGTTAACGGTTTATCGATTACGTTACTAACGGCAAACCACGTACCTGTTGTTTCAGCTAGCAGTACGAGATAAATAATGACCATTGTGATAATTGCAGAAAAGTTAAAAGAAAAGCCGAAATCAGCAAAAGGAATCTTAGGCATACTAAACCACTTTGCGCTTTCTACAGCCGTGAAATCTAAGATACCCATAAATTTTGCAGCAACACATCCGGTAATTAACGCGACCATCACAGACATAATTCGGAATAGAGATCCTTTATTACGGAACAAAGAACCCAGGATCACGAAAAGAATGAGCACAGAACCGGAAATAAGAGCTAATAATACGTTCTGATTAATAGTAGCGTCGGTGGCTGCATAAATATTGTCTCTTATCGCAACCGGCAATAAAGAAAGACCTACAATGAAAATAATCGTACCACCTACAATGGGTGGGATAAACGATTTAACAATTTTATTGAAAATTCCCGTATAGCCCAAAATAATCATTAAGATCGCACCAATTAAGCTGGCCCCGAGCACGGAACTCCAACCTGCTTCCCCGCCGCCGCTTGCTGCATAAATCGTGATGATGGCGCCCAGCGGAACATAAGAAGGACCTTGTGCGATGGGCAGTTTCATACAGAAATAAGTTTGCACAATCGTTGCAAGCCCAGCAGCAATAAAAGTAGCTTGAATCAAAGCGTTTGATTGATCGGCTTGTAAACCGATTAACATCGCTATGAGGAAAGGCACCACATAGACGTCCATGGCCAATACATGTTGTAAACCTAGAATCGCGGACTTACCGAATGAAATTTTTTCATCGGGTAAGACCGTTAAATGTTGCGACTTCATTTGAGCTTGATCTTGCTTGTCTGCTTGTGTTTTCATTCTAAGATGCGCACCTCGAAGTTTTTGTAGTTATTTCTATTCCTAACGTGAATGAACTTTATTACCCTGTACCCAGACTTCGCGGATATGCTCAGGCCTTACAAGGTACATGATTTTTTGGAAAACATCATTTAGATCTTCATTCTCATTAAAAATTGGCAACTTGGCGGATGGACATTTCGTATCGATGATTTGCACATCCCATGCATAGTTCTCTTGAATACGACCGATAGGCAAGCTTAAACTTTCTCCGCCGCCAGCAGTAGCAAGATAGAATGCTTCATGAATCGTAAGGCGTGATCCGGGTACGCCACGGTCTTTGGCAGGAAGGGAGGCATTAACACCATCTTCTAGCATTCTGGAGGATATTACAGCTTGTCTGATGTTATCGAAAAGACTAGGTGAAAAACCACCAGAAATATCAGACCCTAAACCGATCTCGACACCTTTGGAATGAAAATGAGCGATAGGGATGACGCTATTGGCAAAATACGCGTTTGATATCGGACAATGAGCAATGGCTGTTCCTGTTTCAGCAAACAAACTCACATCATGATCATCTAGGAAATTACAATGTGCCATTACAGATTTATCACGCAATAGACCGAAATCATGCAAGGCAAAGGCATCGTTCTTATGGAATCGATCTTTTACATAACCGTGTGCCCAGTCACTTTCGCTGCAGTGGGATTGAATATATGTATCATATTTAGCTGCTAGCTCTCCTAAACCTTTTAAAGCATCGTCTGTACAGCTTGGAATGAATCTCGGTGTCACTACTGGATAAACGCCTTGTTTAGTGGATTTGGCTAATTCTCGTACAGCTAGAATGAATTCTTCCGTATCCGCTAGTGCCGTAGGTGTGTCCGTGTCGCGATAGTATTCTGGATTTTGCTGTAGATCATCCATGACAACTTTCCCAACTAATCCACGTTGGCCTTTATCAGCACATATTTCAGCTAATAATAAACTTGCTTCTTTATGTACGGTTGCAAAATAAAGTGCTGTCGTTGTCCCGTTTGCGAGTAGGGTGCTTACTAAATCGTCGTAGACCTTTTGTGCAAAATTCAGATCCGAGAATTTAGACTCAAGTGGGAAGGTATAAGTATTCAACCAATCATAAAGTGGAATGTCTAATGCGGTTCCAGATTGAGCCCATTGCGGCGCGTGAACATGCAAGTCGATATAACCAGGCAAGAAATACTGACCTTCAGCTAATGGATGAAAGTTGTGTTTACCTTGATAAGTATCTAGCAAAGGTTGATATCCAGGATCTTCTGGTGCAACGATTTTTTCAATCATCCCGTCACTATTGATACAAAAAAGATGGTCTTTTAATATTTGGATTTCTTTAGGGGATTTGCTTGAAAAAGTAGTGCCCAGGAAAATTTCTTTATATTTATGCATTCGTACCACCCTAATGTTCGTCTTTTAAACCATATTTGTTATTATAGTCTCGATGAAAATTGATGTCTATACCAAAAAAGACGAAGGATTGTGAGTTTTTGTCATAGCGATAGGATATGTCTTCATTTTATTATGAATTAATCTAGCTTTTGGAAGGAATATTTGTGTTAATAGAGAAGAAATATCATATAACAACAAGAAATATCATTAAATTTATCTTTTTCAATCTTTAAACTGTTAGTTAACGAAGTAGATCGCCTGCTCTAGTATGCTATTGAAGGTGATCTTTTTTTATATTATCGCTAGTTAGTACATCTCATATGCCATATCCAAGTATGGAGGGTATCCATGTTTAGACAGAGAGAATTAGGGATTACGAAGCATTTTATTGGAGCCTTTGTGCTGATTATTATTATTCCATTCATGTTGTTTATCACCATATTCTATAAATACTATTCAACCTCGTTGATTCAAAGGTCAATGGATCAGATTGACCAACAGCTCGATATAGCATCTAACAGTATGAACGCGGAGCTGAAACGAGCCTCACTTACAATTGCTACGATCGCGAATGTGAGCGACCATGTGATATTGGATGCCGTCTCAGAGTGGAGCAACAGCGCGACTTCAGTAGAGAAGATTCAAATTGCGCGTGATATCGATGCCTACTTAAATATTATTTCGAATTACAGCAATGAAATTGTAAGCGTTATCTTTACATTGAAGGACGGGGGTTACTATTATTTTAAGAATCCGCCTGCTATTTCTGATTCCTCCATTCGCGATCTGCCATGGTATCAAGAGGCATTAAGGAGCAGCAATGGAACAACAGTTATTGTCGACAGCTTGAACGGCATTACTTCTGATCAACAGGACATGTTTACCTTTTTGCTTCATCCGGATCGATCTTTGGAAACAGAGGTTGAGATGGTCTATTTGACGACCCACGCCTCCCTTCCAGATTTCATTCAATCTAATCCTGAAATTAAGCAATTCATCATTGATCGAAACGGTAATCGAATCGTGAATCAGAACAATCATGATAAGGTAGATCCTGAAATTATGATGGAGCTATCCAAGATGGTACAGAAGCCATCTCATGATCGAGATGATGATTATTCCTATGTTCAGATAAACGGTGAGAATAAGCTTCTTAAGCTGTATTCGTTTGAGAAGACCGATTGGAGTATCGTCAATATATTAGATGAGAGCATGGTTACGAGGGATGCGGATCAATTCTTAAAGATGTCCGTCATGTTCCTGTTCGGCAGCTTCGCTTTTTTCATCCTATTTCTACTATGGTTTTTTCAAGACATCCTTAGGCCGCTGCAGAATCTCATTGTAGCGATGAGAAAGGTGGAGAAAGGGGATTTTCTAACTGAGGTGAAGGCAGACGGAAGAGGCGAGGTTAAGCGACTGGGCTATTCCTTCAATCGCATGGTTTCTCAGATCCGAGATCTGATTGCAGAGCGTGATTCGAAGGAACGAGCGCGCAGCCAGGCTGAGATCGAAGCTTTGCAGTCACAGATTAATCCTCATTTCTTATCGAATACATTGAATTCCGTTCGCCTGATGGCCATGATCGCCAAGACAGACAATATACGCAAAATTATTGACAGCCTATCCGCCCTGCTGATTCATGTATTCCGTGAACCGAACTCGCTGGCACCGATCGGCCAAGAAATTAAAGTACTAGAGTCATACGTACATATTATGCAGGTTCGTTATGGAGGCAAGCTTAATATCCAGTTTACTATCGATGACACGCTCTTGGATTACAGCATGCCTAAGATGCTGCTGCAGCCGATTCTAGAGAATGCGATATTTCATGGATTGGATCAGCAAGATATGAACGAGCTCATTGAGGTAAAGGCGATTCGCCATGAGCTTGGCGTATGTTTTACCATCACGGATTATGGTAAAGGAATGACAGAAGAACAAGTCAGGGGATTGCTGCAGCAGGGTGAGAAGCTCCAGCGCGGCAATTTCAGTGGGTTAGGTGTACATAATGTGTTGAAACGATTGGAGCTTAATTATGGTCATCCGTACGGTTTGGAGATTGATAGCAAGCTAGGTAGAGGTACTATCGTTACGATTCTGCTTCCACTTGAACATGAACTTTCATTGAAAGGACGAGCCGTATGATGAATGTAATGATAGTCGAAGATGAGACGATTATGAGATTGGCATTATCTACTCTGATTGACTGGGAATCGAACGGATATCGGATTGTGTATGAAGCGAGCAATGGTTATCAAGCACTTCAGTATATAAAGGAACATCAAGAGATTGACATTGTGATTACGGATCTGAAGATGCCTGTGATGGATGGCTTAGAGCTTATTGATGAGCTTAATCAGTTGAATGGAGCCGCTCCGCATGTCGTCATTTTAAGTGCGTACGATGATTATGAATTTGTCAGGAAGGCATTCAAAAAGGGTGTGCATGACTATATTCTGAAATCGGAGATGGATCCGAATGTTGTACTGGATCTCTTGAATCGGATCAAGCATAACTGTGAAGTTGAACAGACGATGTCAGAACAGTCGAGGGAAATCCATAAGGGCGAACGGATCCGGCTGAAACAGCAAACGATTCGGGAATGGCTTGAGATTGGCGTGAATCCTCAGTTGGAACCTTCAATGCTGGAGGATCTGAACATGCGGTTGGAATGGTCTAATATTACAGTCTCCATGATTCGAGTAGAGGGCTTTGCTCAGGTGCAGGAGCGGTATGGTTCGTCTATTGGGGAGTTTGTAGGTTCCGTTCTAAAGTCTATTGATCAGGTGCTAACAGAGGCGGGAACGGGTGAAGTCATCAGCTGCAATCCGTATGAATACGCGGTGCTGTTATCGTTTCGAACGAGCAGTTTAATGTATGTTCGGCAGTGTATCTCGCAGATCCTGGATCAGATCATATTTGTATTGAAGGAATACATCAATATTCAAGTCACGATAGGAGTTAGTGAGCTTTGCGAGGAGTTGAAGCAGCTCCCGGCGTGTTATCTTCAAGCACGAAAACATGCTGATCTGCGCTTTGTCATTAATAAACATCGGATCATTTACCCTGAGGATGCTAAACAATTCTTGACGCAGTCGGGAGAGACCTTGATTGGAAAAGAGAAAGCCTTGCTGGATGCATTGAAGGAGGGCGAAGAGCAAACGGTGCTGCAAGAACTAGACCATATGTTTGCGCTGATTAAGCGTTCTGCTTCTATGGGAAATGAGGTGCTGCGTGCCCGATATATGGAGCTCCTCATGATATTAGTGAAGTTCATGAATGATAACGGTTATGTACATAACCAGGATATAAATCAGATAGAGGACGTCTATCAAATGGCTTGGCAGATGGACTCCGCAGATAGCTTGCAGGCCAGAATCTCAACCTTGGTTCAACAGCTGCTTCATGAGGCAGTTAAGAGGGCAAGTCAGATGAATCGGGTTGTATCCATTGCTCAGGCTTATATTAAGGAGCATTATCGTGAGGAAATTACACTTGGGAAAGTAAGCGAAATCGTACATTTAAGTGAAAGTCATTTCAGTACGTTGTTCTCCAGAGCGGTAGGAGAGACTTTTAAAGAGTATGTAACCAAGGTACGCATGGAAAAGGCAATGGATAACATGAAGAAAGAGCCTTATCTAAAGATCTATGAGATTGCAGAGCGTACAGGGTATGCAAGTACGGAGCACTTTAGCCGGGTGTTTAAGAAGATAACGGGCATGAGTCCGTATACGTACATGAGATCGGTGTCTAAATAGCCCAAAACTATATCATGATTTCGAATGTTTTATCATTCTGGCCTCTTATCGTAAAGGCTATGATAGAAGCAGCAGATGAACATAGCCTGCATCCAATAAGTATAGGGGGAATGTTAGATGCATCAAGCTCGACCACGTGTAACACGTATATTGTGCATGATCATGATCGCAGCTTTAATGGTACCATTTTTTTCTGGTTGTTCATCATCTAAGGGAAACTCAAACAATGAAGGACAGTCTGCTCAGACAGATACCAAGCAGGAAGCAAAGCAAGAAACCAAACAGCCAGAACCCAAAAAGGAAGAGCCTGTTACTTTGAAATTTCCAATCTGGTCAACGATTACGGAGGATTTGCTTACTAAGCTGGATCTTGTAAACGAATACAAAAAGGTTAATCCCAATGTCACCATCGAATTGGAGCTGTTAAAGGATACGGAGTATGAAAATACGATGAAAATCCGGAACGCAGCCAATGAACTGCCGGATATTATGCCGCTGAAATCGTCATGGCTGATTAATTTCAAGGATAATATCTTGCCTCTTGATGACTTAGACGCAGCTCAGAAAAATATGTTCGCAGCTGACTTCAAGGTGGACGATCATATTCTCGGCGTGCCGGAGAGCCAATTCAATGAGTTTGTCTGGTATCGCAAGAGTATATTCCAGGAATACGGAATTGAGATTCCGAAGACTTGGGGCGAGTTTGTAGCTGCTGCTAAAACGATTAAAGACGGCGGCAAATACATTCCGATTGCAATGGGTGGCAAAGACGCTTGGCCGAACTATCCTTTCAACGAATTTATGCCTGCACTTGCAGCAAACGATGGGGATTACTGGTCAACGATGGCGACGATGGATGAGCCGTTTACGAAAGGCCAGGGTTTCTATGATGCATATGTGAAAATTCAGGAACTGTACGATGCAAAGGTAATGGGTCCTGATCCACTCGGAGTTGGCTTTGATCAATCCAAGCTGATGTTTGGTTCCAAGCAGGCGGCGATGATCGCTCTTGGCCAATGGTTCGGCAGTGACCTGAAATCGATGACGGATCTGGATATGAATGATATTGGCGCCTTTTTGTTGCCGGTTCGTGACTCAGTAGATCAGCCATTTAATACGATTTCGATGGTAGATACGTTCTATACGATTCCGAAAACGTCGAAGCATCCTGAGGAAGCGAAAGAATTCCTGAACTGGTTCTTCAGTGATGCCTGGTATCCAAAATATATGACCGAAGCTCAACTTCAATCGACGGTGAAGGATGTTAAGATCGATCTAGGCTCAACGTTCGCTGGTGCTTTTGACATCCCTAATCTGAATTATGTGACTTATAAAGGCGGCAGTGAGGAGTACAAGAAGATTGAATCGGCGATTAAGTTTGATGTGAAGAAGATGGGGCAGGACATGATGGCAGGCAAGGATTTCAATAAGATGATGGAGGAAATGAATAACAGCTGGAAAAAAGCCCGTTCCAAATAAACTAATTCTCAATTGAATGTTGAGCAATGAATGGAAGGTGGCTACCGTTTAGACTAGCCACTTTCCTTGTATATAAAGGAATGGAGGGGCAGACATGAAGACGATTTCTATGCAAAAAAACATACTGTTATTCAGTTTTTTATTTATTCCTGTATTGCTGCTGTTGCTGTTTGTACTTTACCCGCTATTCGAGCTTGTTAGAATGAGCTTTACCGATTGGAATGGGGTGGCTGCCGAACAAGTTTATATCGGTTTCGACAATTACATTAAGATGTTTACCGATTCGTCAGATGTATGGCTGTCGCTTCGCAATAACGGGATCTACTTCATCTTTCATTTAATCATGATCCCGCTGGAATTAATGATTGCGGTTGTGTTGGACAGTAAGATTCGTGCCAGCAAGTTCTTTAAGGCTGTTATATTCATGCCTTACATTATCAATGGGGTCGCGATTTCGTATATGTTTGCCTTCTTCTACAGTCCCATTAATGGCGGTTTGAATGGTATTCTTGAAGTGCTTGGGCTTGAATCGCTCATACAGAATTGGCTGACGGATGAAGCCGTCGTGAATCTCAGCTTAGTGTTTGTATCGATATGGCGATTCTCAGGCTTCCATATCATCTTATTCCTGGCAGGCTTGCAATCCATTCCTCAGGACCAATTCGAGGCAGCTAAGATGGATGGTGCGAACAGCATCCAGAATTTTTGGTATATTATCGTTCCTGGTGTGAAAAAGGTGCTGGAGGTTATCCTATTCTTAAATGTCGTTGGAGCTCTACAGGTGTTCGATATTCCGTATATCATGACTCAGGGCGGACCGGGTCATGCGAGCAGCACATTCACCTTATATACCTTGGAGACGGCCTTCAAATTTAGCAGCTTCGGTATGGCTTCAGCGATGGGCGTCACCATGTTGGTTCTCATTATTGTCCTGAATGGTGTACAGAACAAGCTGTTCAACCTGAAGGGAGTTGGTGAGGAATGACGCTTCGATTAGCAAGCTCAGTTAAGAAGCTCGCCGTGTATTTCATTCTAAGTATGATTTGCTTGATTATTTTCATACCCTTGCTCATTACGTTGTTCGCTTCATTTAAGTCTGCGATGGAGATTGGCTCTGAATTTGCTCTGAAGCTGCCTGATAGCTTTGATTTCGATAACTATCAAGTTGTACTGGACAAGGGAAAGTTTTTGTTGGGGTTTGGCAACTCTATGTTCCTGGTTACAATCAGTGTCGTCATTAATGCAATATTGGGAACAACGACTGCTTATGCTATTAATCGCTTCGATTTTCGTTCGAAGAAGATCATTCTCGGTCTCTTTGTAGCGGGTATGATTATGCCTGGTATGATTACTGAGATTTCACGTTTTACGATCATTAGTAATCTTGGACTTTATAATACGATTTGGGCTCCGGTCGTGATCTATGCAGCAACGAATCTGGTCCAGCTCTATATTTATACACAGTTTATCAATGGAATTCCGAAAGAATTGGATGAGAGTGCGATGCTTGATGGATGCTCGTACTTTGGAGTCTTCTTTAAGATGATCTTCCCACTTCTGCTGCCGGCAACTGCAACATTAGCTATTATTAAAGCGGTTGATGTGATGAACGATATGTATGTTCCATATCTTTATATGCCTGCAATCGAACTAAGAACGTTAACTACGACCTTGATGTATTTTAGTAGTTCGAAGTTTGGAAGCTGGGATTATCTAAGCGCTGCGATTATTTTGGTCATGCTGCCGACACTTGTGATTTACCTTCTATTTTCAAAGTACATTTTCAAAGGTATTGTAGCGGGTGCGGTGAAGAGCTAACTGATTTGTACATGACACCTATTTCTCATAGAAACGGATACCGTCTATAGGATGGTATCCGTTTCTACTTTGACGTCAACCGTAAAATTGATCAAGAAATCTAAATTATCATCATTAACCTATCCATGGCGGGAGAGTATGATATACACAGAAATCATTCGATTTATTAATCTGCCTTCACTAAAAAGCTCATTTACCTCACTTATTAATCTAGTCTCCTACAATACACTTTCCTATGAATATTTCCATTAATGTATGTCTACTCAGTTTCTCTAGAAAATAAGCAACTCTCTTGTTCCACGATTAGTTTGAAGGAGAAGGTCTAAAAGTAAGTGAATGACCAAAGGAGGTGATGCTGACTTAATGGTAATTGCACTTATGATTTATGGAAAGTGATGGATTGAACCCAAAGGAGGTAAAAGAATGTCACTATCAAAGGTAATGAAAAACGTAGCAATCGCGGTAGCCTCTGTACAACTGATTAGCATTACAATTCCTGCATTTTCAGGAAATGTAGATGCTGCAGCTAATGATGGAATCATTGAATCAAATATAATGTCCGTTCAGCTAGATCAGAAATTTCCCAGGGTAATCAAGTATGAGTTAAATAACAAAGTGTTAAATGGCTCAGAAGATGTATTAAACACAATAAGAATTAACGGAACAGACTACGTACCAACAGTAGAGTATATTGAAAGCGATAACAAAGCTGAGTATGCACTAACGATTGACGAATTAGATGTAGTTATTACGTTGTCAATGACTGTTAAAGACAATACACTTGACTTCTTAGTAACGGATGTGCAAGAAAATGGTACAGCAAGAATACATACCATTGAAGTTCCAAACCACAGCTTGGTATCGGTGAGAAGTACGGAAGCGGGTGCCAAATTCGCCGGTTCCAGAATGGAAAACGCTGTTTATAAAAAAGGTGATGTGTATCAAGATGTATCAGGAACTCCTGCGGTAGATACTACTCCAAGAAACTATATGTATGCGTTTATTAACAATGATCAACTGGCAGCAGGGATTTGGTCAAACGCATATGGCGATACAAATGCTGACGGAGACAATGATAACCACCGTATTGTGAAGCAGACGACGAAGAAAACAGATTACTCCCGTACGGCTTTATGGAGTGCTTCATGGGTATACCGTGGGAATAGTATGCCTGATGATATAACTGAACCATTACCACATACAAAAGTAGTTATTACAGAGGACGCCAATGGTGATCATCAAATGGATTGGCAGGATGGAGCTGTTGCATTCCGTGATATCATGAACACTCCTGTAGGCAGCGACAGAATGTCTGAACTTGTTGTTCACCGTATACCAATGAACTTTGGCAGTCAGGCTACAAACCCATTCTTAAAGACATTAGATGAAACAAAGAGAATCTATCTATCAACGGACGGGCTTGGACAGTGGGTGGAATTAAAGGGTTACCAAGCTGAAGGTCATGACTCGTCACATCCCGATTACGGTGGACATATCGGTGTACGTCAGGGTGGACAGAAGGATATGGATACACTTGTAAGAGAAGCGCAGAGCTATAATGCTTTCATGGGTGTACACATTAGTGGTACAGGTGCTCATCCGGAAGCAAAGGCGTTCGATGATCAATTAGTTAATCTCAACAAACCCGGCTGGGACTGGCTTGACCAATCCTATGACTTTGATGATCCCACATACCGTAGAGAAGTCTATACTGGCAACAGATTAAACCGCTTACAGATGTTAAAGAACGATGCGCCAACTCTTGACTTTATTTATGCGGATGCTTGGTATGAACAGGGCTTTAACGGAAGAAAATTTGCAAGAGAAGTGAATTCTTTGGGATGGACGCTTACTACGGAGTTTCCAAATGTATTAGAAGATGAAGCCGTGTGGAATCACTGGTCCGTTGACTATGATTACGGCGGTAAAAACATCAAGGGCTACAGTAGTGATATCGCAAGATTTGTGCGAAATCACCAGAAAGATACTTGGATCGCTCGTCACCCCATCCTCGGTGGTACGGAGGCAAATGATGCAGAAGGATGGCAGGGTAGAGTAGATTATGATGACATGATCGATGTTGCATTCAAAACAAATCTACCTACGAAATATCTGCAAAGCTTCCCAATGACGAAGTACGATGTAACCAATAATGTAGGAAGAGTTGAGTTTGAAGGCAATGTCGTTGCCGAAAGGACATCAGACGGAAAGAGAACATTTACGAAAGATGGTAAAAAGCTTCTTGAAGAAGATGTAACAATACTACAAGGCACAAGTAACGGTAACGTTTATGATGATGTAAGATTCAATAACCTCAAATATTTGTTGCCATGGTCGCCAAATTCCGATAAGACAGCTAACGAATTGGCAGGCGCTGAAGAAAAACTCTATCACTATAATGAAGTAGGCGGATCATCAATTTGGGAGCTTCCAAATAGCTGGGGAAATGTATCAACGGTGAAGTTATACACATTAACAGATACCGGTAAGAAAGATGAAAAAGTATTAAACGTAGTTGATGGCAAAATCACGATTGATGCTGATCCAAAACAAGCTTACGTTGTATACAAAGGTGATGTTTCTGTAACTGCTGAAGTTATGGAGTGGGGATTTGGAATGCCTGCAAAGGATCCAAGCTTCAACAGTGGAACATTAGACAACTGGGAAGTAAAAAGCGGTGCTGCAACTGTTGAACGTAACCATCGTGGACAATATGAACTCGTAGTAAATGAAAATAGTGAAGAAACGGTATTAGAAACTCAATTATCTGGATTGAAGCCAGGAACATACTCTGCATCCATGTATGTTCAGGTTGGCAATACACCGGATCGTACAAATGCTAGTGATCCAAACACTGCAGGAAATGCAAAACGTAAAACAACGATTGGTGTTAAAGATTATGGTGGAGCCGACATTACTAACTATACTGAAAGCTCACCGCTTAAAAACTATATCTCAGCTGATTCAAAGCACAGCACCAATATGCAGAGAATGAGAGTCGTATTTGATGTAGTAGAAGGACAGGAAACAGCAACATTGTACTTGAAGGTAGCTCCAGGAACAGCGACTGTAACATTTGACGATGTTCGCTGCGTACCTACAAAGAGAGTTGTACCTCAATCTCCAGATGTAATATTAGCTGAAGATTTTGAACATGTTGACCAAGGGTTGACTCCATTTGTTATAGCAGATGCTGACGGAGTAAGTGATCCACGTACTCATTTATCAGAATTACACGCTCCATACACGCAAAAAGGCTGGAATGGAAAAACAGTTGATGACGTATTGAATGGCGAATGGTCCATTAAGTCACATAAAACGGGTAGCGGTCTCATCATGAGAACATTACCGCAGACTTTAAGATTTGATAAAGGAACAACTTACGAAGTTTCATTTAAATATGAAAGTCAATTCGATAAGAAGATTAATTTCGTTGTTGGTAACGGTACTAAGGAAGTGATAAATGTACCAATGCCACAGGCAACCGTTCCTACACAGTTTACTGTTAAATTTACAGCAAGCACAGAAGATTTCTGGATAGGAACAAGAAATACCGCTGGAAGTTCAGCAGGGGACTTTATTCTTGATGATTTAGTGGTTAAGGAAGCTAAGGATGCAACAATTGAACCATTACCAATTACACCTGTTGACTTATCAGTTATACCTGTAGAAGGTATCCAAGCAAGTGCAACTGGTTATCAAGAAGGCGATAACCCTGAAAATGTTCTGGATGGAAACACAGGTTCATTGTGGCATACAGCTTGGGATGGAAGTGATCGATTACCACAATCCCTTACACTTGATTTAGGTAAAGCTTACAATGTAAACAGAGTAGATGTAACTCCAAGACAGGAAACGAATAGTAAAGGAGAAGCAAGTGGTAATGGCTTCATCACAAAATATGACTTATATGTTAAGTATGCAGATCCAGCAAATAACGAAGGTAAAGAAGTAGATGCTGAAGGTTTTGTTAAAGTCGTTTTAAATGGAACATGGGATAGAACTGTTGCTACAAAACAAGTAGCAATTGATAGTTCAAAGCCAATAACTCATGTTAAGTTAACAGCGTTAGAAGGTATTAATGGTTGGGCGAGTGTAGCTGAGATGAGAGTTGCTCAAGAAGCTCCATCCATAACTGGACCAGATACCGTTGAAGTTAGCACTATAGCTGGCATGCACCCGGAAATGCCTGCAACAGTAAAAGCAACACTGAGCAATGGCACAGAATTGGATTTGCCAGTTCAATGGCCAGCAATTGAGCCTTCAAAATATGCAGAAGAAGGATCATTTGAAGTGGTAGGACACATTAATGGCGTTGAAGCTGCAGCTATTACAGCTACTGTAACAGTAACAGTTAGCGGAGAAGTAGATATTGTAGCTGCAAAAGTGATGAATGTTTACACTACAGTAGGAACTGCACCTGCAATGCCAGGAACTGCGAAGATGATCACTTCAAATGGCGCAGTTATCAATGTACCTGTCACTTGGGATATCATATCTGAAGATAGCTACAAGAATGTTGGATCATTTAAAGTGGAGGGTACAGTAGAAGGTACTAATATCAAAGCGCAGGCTATTGTTATCGTTATAGAAACTCAAGCTACAATTATTGAAATTCCTGAAGTAAAAGTAAGTACAGTCATTGGTAAAACACCAATACTTCCAAGCATGCTCGAAGTAACATTAAGTGATAATACAAAGACATTTGTATCTGTTACATGGGACAGCATTTCTGATGAACAGATCAGCAAAGAAGGCGTGTTTACTGTTAATGGTACGATAGCAGGTACTGAAAAGAAAGCTGTTGCAGAAATTACAGTAAAAGAAGATCCAAACATTGCTTTGAAGAAAACTGCAACTGCAAGCAGTCAACAGTCAAGTAATACAGCAGCTATGGGTAATGATGGTCAAACATCAACTCGTTGGTGCGTAAGTGATCCAAGTACGGAACATTGGTGGCAGGTTGACCTGGGAGCAGAGTACGATGTTACGGGTTCAAAGATTACTTGGGAATCTGCTTCTAGTACGATGAAGTATAAAATAGAAGTATCTTCTGATGGTGAAAACTGGCAAAAAACTGCAGATAAGTGGGATACCCCAGTTACTGAAAGTGTTACAGAAGATACTTGGTCAGCTAACAATGTTAAATTTATAAAAGTGACTGCTTTGGGTGTTGACCCAGCATGGGCAGGTTTCCGTGAGTTTGAAGCCTACGGTGCTAAATCAACTGTAGACCCAGGAACCGTTATTAAATCAATTCATCCAGTTATCGTTTCCACAACGGTTGGAATAGCTCCAACATTACCGGCTAATGTAACTGTAGTATATGAAGATAACACAACTGGTGAAGTAGCGGTAACCTGGGATACTATAGATGAAAGCAAGTACGCACAGCCAGGTACGTTTGCAGTAAATGGTACAGTAGCTGAAACAGATATTAAAGCTACTGCAGAAGTAACAGTAACAAAGAGAAATGGAGGGGGCCAAGACCCAGGAACGCCTCCTACGAAAGCACACGAAATTGTAATTGATAACGATGGAACAGTAAGAATAATCCCTGATGAAACTGTAGATGGAAATACAGTAAAAGTGGTATTGGATAATTCAACAATGAATAAGGCATTTGCAAAAGCACATAAAGATCAGGCGGGGATTACCAATATTGTTATCGATCTGACGAAGAATGCTGATGCAAAAACATGGGTTATACAATTGCCATCACAGCAGGTGACCTCCAATAAAATGAATAAAACCATTCAATTCAGAACAAATACTGATGTCATTACCATTCAGAATAATATGTTTAAACCAAATGAGCTAAAAGGTTATGAAACAGTTGAGTTTATGATTGAGAATGGAGAAATCACAAGCACCAGTAAGGTAGAGCCACGATAACAATTTGAACTTTGCTAAGGAAACAACAAACGCTTGGGCTATTATGAGCCCAAGCGTTTGTTGTTTGTTTTAATCATAATTTCTTCTGAGGCAAGAAGGCATAGTCGAACACGAATTCTTTCTCCGTCAAACGATATTGCGGCAGTGTATAGGGACCGCAACTTCCGGAACCGACTCCCGTCATCGCATAGTCAATGTTCCATACGGTACAGCCGCTCTTCTGCAGCTCGAAATGGTGCTTCTTAGCAGCCAGTTCTTCACGAGTATACTCCGAAGCGCAGAAGCTAAAAGGCTGTGTGCTGCATACCTTGATCGTCGCAGCTGCACTCGACAATGTGCATTCTTCGGTGTTGTAGTGCGAACCGTTCTCCTGCGGATAAATATAGTTCTCAAAGAGATCCGGCACTTTAGCATCAAATCTGCTCTTATAGCTGTTGGCATGCTTATCGGCATAGCTCTCATGCGGACCATAGCCGAAATAGTCGCAATGCTGAAAATCTTCCGTCAGGAAATAGCGCATGCCAAAGCGCGGCAGATAGGCAAGATCTTTGCGCACCGATACCTGCAAACTCACTTCGACGGCGCCGCTGCCATGCACTTTGTAGATGGCCTTGATTGTACAGAAAGGCGCTGCGCGATCTGCTACAAGCGACAGCGGGCAGGTAATGGTAACACATGTATCCGATTGTTCTAGCGATGCTTCGTACGTGTAGGCATAAGCCGCATCCAGCCGCAAGCTTTTCCAGGAACGTTTGCTGTGGCTGGCAACCCCAGACTCTATCATATCGTTATCGGTAGGGGCGCGGTAAATATCAAATTCAGCCGGTTTAACAAAACACTCCTTGCCGTCTACCACACATGAATCAAAGGTACCGAGTGCCGCATTAAAATGATAGGAAAATGCTTCGCCGCTTACCAGCCATCCGGTCTCGGTCTGCTTAGCCGATACGGGGTGATGCGACACCGGCAAGATCACGCTTGATGTCTCTGTGGACAGATCAAATTGATCAAACCCAAGAGATGTCCCAGCAGGGATTAGCGGATGTTCGGCCTTTTGCAAATACTCCAATTTCAGATACACACGCGAGCCGTCAATTTGTGGCAGTGAAAGCGGCAATTGAGCTTTCATATGCGGAGCAAGGTTGAAATCGGCAACGCTGCCTTCGGCTACCTTTGTACCGTTTTGCTCTAGCGTCCAGACGATGGTAAGAGCCTCGGAAAGGTCGGCAAAGTCCAGTTTATTTTCAGCCACAAACGTGTTTCCTTCCCTTGTCACATGAACAGGTCGCGCACAGTTCTTCAGCTCCAGCAGACCGGTGTGCGGCGTGCGGTCGGGATAAACGAGTCCGTCTACACAGAAGTTCCCATCGTGCAGCACTTCGCCAAAGTCCCCGCCATATAGATACTGCGCGTTGCCATCAGCATCGTGCTGTAACACAGCGTGATCGCACCATTCCCACACAAAGCCGCCGGCAAAACCATCATAACGATAGAATAAATCATAGTATTCTGTTAAGCTGCCTGGACCGTTGCCCATGGCATGAGCGAACTCGCATAAAATCAATGGCTTTTTGCATTCCTTAGCAAGTTGTTCAGCGAATTCAATTTCCGGGTACATATAGCTTTCTACATCTAGAATATCAAAGCTGAATTTTCCCTGATCCTCAGGTACAAGCAGCTTCGATTCATAGTGAAGAAGGCGTTTGTTGTCCAGATTCCGCATGACGTCAATCGCGGCTAATGTATTGACACCAAAGCCGCTCTCGTTGCCAAGTGACCAGATCAGCACGCACGGACGGTTGATGTCGCGAGTGACAAGACGCTGCACACGATCCACAACAGCCGTTTCAAACCGCGGATCGTGATGCATAAGCGCATACCAGTGATCCTCACGTTCGCCGTGGCTCGACCATGCACCATGCGTTTCCATATCACCCTCGTCAATCACATAGAAGCCGTATTCGTCACACAGATGATAGAATTCCGGTGCATTCGGATAATGCGATGTGCGGATGGCGTTGATGTTGTGCTGCTTCATCAACTGCAAATCTCGCACCATCTGCTCACGTGAAGCCACATATCCGGTGTCGGGATAGCTGTCGTGACGGTTTACACCTTTTAGCTTGATAGGCTGTCCGTTGACGAGCAGCACATTGCCCTGTGCAGAGATCGTGCGAATCCCAATCGTGTCTACTATTCGCTCCTGCAAGGTGTCGAGCACGACCTGATACAAGTAAGGTTGCTCCGCATTCCAAAGCACAGGGTGATCTAGGGTCAGGCACAGTGTGTCATCGCAAGTTTCTCCCTGCGCTACAAGAGTGCCTGCTGCGTCCAGTATTTTAATAGATTTGCAAAGTGCCGTACCGCAGTCATCAAAACGGAAAGACAAGGTGGCACTTTCTTGTTGTATCGATGTTTGCACCACATAATGGCGTACATGATGCTGCGGGCGTTTCAGCAGATATACATCGCGGAATATGCCTGACATGCGGAACTTATCCTGCGCTTCCAGATAGGTTCCATCGCACCATTTCAGAACGACGACGGCGATCTCGTTCTCCCCATCTCGCAAGAACGGGGTAACATCATATTCAGCAGTGGAGTGGGATACTTGGCTGTATCCTACTAATACACCGTTGAGATATACATAATGACAGGAATCCACACCTTCAAAGTTCAAATAAAATCGCATTTCCTCCGTAAGCTCCACCGAGAAGGTGCGCTTATAAATACCGCACGGGTTTTCTTTGGGCACATAAGGCGGATTATACGGAATCGGATAATCAAAATTCACATACTGATGCTTGTCGTACCCGTGCATTTGCCAGTTGGACGGAACGGGAAGGACGCCGTCCGAAACACCAACCAGAGAAGCTTCAGCATAGGAAGGGTAATATGCAAACTGCCAGCTGCCGTTTAAGAGCAATACACGCTCATTGTTTTGTTTCGATGAGGTGGTTGTGCCCAGTGCACAGGGAATATAATAGGCCCGGTCAGGCATTGTGTTTACCCTAACGATCTGCAAATCCTGGTGATAGTTGTAATTCATATGATCTCTCCATTACCGTGTGATTTATAGAGTGACAGGATAGAATTGATCACTTTCGGAAGACGCTTTAGCTTGCAGACACACAAGCGCACTGCGGATGCCGTCTTTCAGCGGAGCTACAGACTCGGTGGTTCTGCCTTGCATCAGATGTACAAAATTGCGCATGAGTACAATATCACCGCCGCCATGACGCGAACCTTGATCACCAAGCCGCACAATAGATACTTTGTCGCTCATATGGTCAAATACTTTGATTTCATTTGTGGTGAAATCGAATTCCACGGTGCCTTTGTAACCGTACAGCCTTGCGCCGCGTCGGCCAGCACCTTTACGGGCAAAGAGGTTCTGCGAGTACATCACGTGCATGCCGCTCGCGTATTTCACAATCATGCTGCCGGAGTCTTCGTTTCCGGTATCTACCGCAAAGCCGCAATAATCGCTGCGCGGAGTGTCATTGCGCAGATTGATGATATTGTAAGTGCTGTCCATACAAGTTTCCCATTTGTCGCATTCACTGCAGCGCAGGCCGGCTGGCATGTCGCCTTTGTAAATCTGCTTGGACTTCATCGCGCAGACGTTCACCGGCTCTTCACCCAACAGATAGTTGAGGACGTCGATATCATGCGTTGCCTTCTGCAGGAAGAGTCCCTTCGAAACGGACTCATCGCGGTACCAGTCATGGAAATACACATAGCCATAGGTTACATCGTTGAACGCTTGCACATGCTCCACCTTGCCGATCGTGCCGGCATCCAGAATACGCTTTACTTCCTGCACCACAGGTGTGACGCGCAGCGGGAAAGAAACAACCGTAGGAGCCGTTGCTTTCGCTTCGCACTCCGCTAGCGTTCTCAGATCCTCCATCGTAGTAGCTACCGGCTTTTCCAAGAACAGCGGCAGATTGCGATCCAGCACTCTCTGAGCGAAATAAGTATGCGTGTTGCAGTTCGTGCCCACGATCACGCCGTCCAGCTTCTCGTTGTCCAGCATGTCGTCAGCATCCGTATAAAAGGTAATGGTATCTGGATTCATCTCGCAGCTGCGCATAAGTCCGTCGATTTTATCGATTTCCATGTGATGCATCGTTTCTATCGAGCCGTCTTTCTTCATTAAAGCCCGCACGCGCTCGTGGTTGGGATCTGCTACTGCCTTGATGCGAACTTCATCAGGCAGCGCGAATAAATCATCCATCAGCATGTCGATCCGCACGCCGTATCCAATAACACCAATATTCAACATGAGGAAAACCTCCCGTTATTTAATGAGTTCAATCTGTACACGCTCTCCGGCTGAAAGGGGGACAGTTTTCATACTTCCAAAGTAGTTATGCGTTACGCGCTGAGCATCCGTGCGTTCGTCCGCAAGCAGCGTAACCACCGTACTGTATGCTGTAGGATTGTACATTTCCAGGCATACAGAGTCCGGATTCCACTGTGTAACCAAGCATTCCACATGATCAAATACCTGCAAGGTGCGGCTTGCGAAATCCACATATACACCGGGTACTTCCACATATGTAAGCAGCATAGAAACTTCCGGCCAGTTGGAGCCATAGAGGAATTCTCCAACCGTTTCTTTGCCTTCCCAGTCGCTTGTTTGCACACGCTCGTTCATATAGCCCACAGGCAAATATTTCTTTTCGAGCGTAAGCTCCGGATCTTCCGCCAGCGATACATATTGCGGCAAGCTGTGTGCAATAGCATGCAGCTCATGCAGGTATTTTGCATTGCCTGTAAAGCGGTACAGCTTGAGAAGACTATTGCCTGAAAGTGTACAAATACCAGGCGCAGAGTGTTTGTTCTGTGCGTTGGCAAACACCGTGCCGCTGCTGTGCACACCGCGCTGTGCTGCTGTACTGTGAGCAGGGAACACAAAGTCGTAGCTCATGACCCACGTCATGGCAATCTCGCAGGTATATTCCGCATAAGACAGCCAGATGCTCTTCTGGGTCGTTTCATACAGCTGAACATAGCTTTCCAGCATGGCGAAAGCCGCTTCGCTATCCGGTGCTTGACAGATCTCCCCAGGGCAGCCGTTCAGCATCCCTTTTTTCACATAGTTGTGGTAATAATACTCCCCGAGCTGCTCTGCAACATCGCGATATTCCGAACTCTGGAAATAGTCGCTTGCCAGTGCCAGCGCGCCTACAGCCATACATGCTCCAGCTGAATTGCCTACGACTATTTCTTCTGTGGCCATATCAATAAACTGTCCGATCTGACCGTATTGTTGGAACAGCCGTACGAATGCATCGCATAGGGCCTTTACGGGCTGCTCGAACTCTATCGTAGAATGGTGGTTATCCGAAAGCCAAAATAGCTGCTTCAGCACGAAATAAAGCAAATCGGCATCTTTTCGAACCAACAAAATGGTTTCAGGATTACTGTCGCCACCGTCACCATAAAATTTTCCGTTTCCATACATGCCGAACACCCATCCGCTTGGATGCTGCAAGCGTGAAAATATAAAGCGGAGCGTAGACAGCGCGCGCTGCCGTGCTTCAGTTGAATCTTCTATCAACAGCGGGTAGCTGTTGATGCCTCCGCCAATCCAGCCGGCCTGCCAACATTGCTGATGAATATTCCGGTCGGTTCCTACGGAGTAATAGCCTTCTTTCGTGAAGTTTTCCTTTTGGTACTTATCCTTGATGCTTGTATATGCCTTATAGAACGGAACGTTATAAAAATGCTTTGAAGCTTCCAATGTTGTCTTGGTGCTGTTTACTAGCTTGAAAAAGTCCGGCAAAGATATGTGCTGCCAGTGAAAGACACAGACAGTTAGGGTTAGGGATTCACCTTGTTTAAAAAAGGCGCCGGTATCTTGTGAAGGAGCTGAGACGTCTGGACGCCAGCCTCGTCCGTCGTTCTGATCCCCGAAAAAATATTGTGTAGTCTCGCGCACGCCTGGAACCGAAAGCACAAAAGAAGCTTGGCCATCGGATTGATTTTCATCGACGGTAAAGCCTGTATAATAACCACCGCATTGGTGCTCTCCCAATAGAACAGAACCGGATTGGCGGTTATAATCATAGAACCCGCTTAAAGGCGATGCCATATCACCAGAAAGCAAAGAGATTTGCGATTGCATGTTCTCTATATCCAGATGAGGAATGCTGGTAATAACTTCGGCATCGGAAAATCGGCTGTTGTGGGGAGGCTCATAATAAGGCGGGTACGGAAGAGGTAAGCTTACAAAACGATTGCCATTATAAACCGCACCGGGCATCAGCACATAATTGTCTTTTTCCCATTGCTCCGTTTCCATCGAAAATGAAAAATTCATCGGATCGGTAGTATCTTCATGAAATGACAAGGTAATATCCAGCCGTTGTCCATGCTTCAGTGTTTGTGTGGTCATCGAAGCACTGCATGGATACTGCGAAAAAGTATATTGCTTGTCTTCCAGATTCACATAGACTTTCTCACAGTCGATTACTTCACTGCCTGTAAAAGATTTACACATAAGAGAATAGCGCATATCGGGTTCCTCTCTTTTTGGCTTATTAAAATAGAAATCCGGTGTACGCTATAAAGAAATACACCGGATTTCACAAAGGAGCGCGAGATTATTTTTTTGCTTTCCAGGCGTCATATTGAGCCTGTTTTTCTTTGATGATGTCGTCTACGCCAGCAGTTTTCAGGCGCTTCTGTAATTCAGGCAATGCTTTAGCAGGATCTACAGAACCGGAGCTGAGCGCCGGAATCAATTCCGTAGTAACCGAAGAGCAGTTCGCAATCTGAGTCTTCACAGGAGTCGGGTCGAATACGAAGCCCGTTACTGGTGAAATCTCTGCTGTTTTGTCAGCTTCCAAGACAATTTTTTGGGTCTCTTTTTGAGTTTCACCATCTTTGTTCTTGTCATAGTTAGCACGGTTGAAGTCAGGGCTGTAAGATTGACCCATTTGCCATTCGTTAAAGTTGAAATTGTATTTGCCTTCAATCATAGTGAACTTGCCATTTTCGTCGTACTTGTAGTCAACGCCTTCTTCACCAAGCGTAATCAGCTTGTACAGTTCATCGTTGGTGTTGAGCAGTTCAACTAACTGCAACGCTTTTTCAATGTGTTTGGATTCGGAATTGATTGCAATAGCTGCAGTAGAAGCAGCACCTGCAGGAATCATCGTGCGAGTCGTGGAAACGGTTACTGCAGGAGCATTGCCTGCGCTCTTCGTCATAGACATATTGCTAGCGTCAGAATTACCAGGATGATCAATGCTGTCAGGCCAGCTTCCCGTTTTCTCAGCGACAAATTTGGCTGCTTTACGGTCAGGAGAAGTATCTTTTACCGTTGCGCCATCCTTGCGCACATAACCTTTGTTGAACCAGTCGCGCATAATTTCAGTGTACTTCGCAAATTCTTCTGTCTCAAACTGGTTGATAACGGTGTCTGGATGATCAAGGTTAATCCAGCCAGGGATGCTCATATCACCTACGGCTTCCATGTTCCATATCAATGGATTGCCGGCATATAAGCTTGAGCTTTCAAGGGAGCTGGTTTCAAACCCGATCATATCTTTGTGTTTTGCCAGAGAATCGCCAAGGAAAGGTCCCATCTTTTCGAGTACCTCGATTGTAGGCTTACCTTTCAAGGATTTCCAGTCAAAGCCAGTTTCCTCTACAAGATCTGAACGGAATTTAAAGCCCTCTCGTTTGGCAGTGCCCCACTGTTGATAGTTCACGAGTGCATAGATCTTGTCATCTACTTTAACTCCTTCCCACAGTCCTTCAGGAATACGAGCATAAGTTTGCGGTGCATATTTAGGAATGAGATCAGTCAGGTCGGCATAAGCGCCTTTGGCGGCGTTTTCAAAGAAGTTAATGCCACCCCAGTTTGCAGTGAGGCTGAGATCCCAGTCGTCGCCGGAATTGATCATCAGATTCATCTTGTCAGCATATGTACTGGCGTCTACAAGAATCAGATTCAGCTTTGCATTGATTTCTTTGCCGATGATTTCGTTAGCTTTCTGCATGACGCGGTCGAATTCATTCACAGGGCTGTTCATCATGTAGAATTTGAGCTCAACCATCTCTTCTTTAGTCGAAGCAGAATCGCCAGTCGGAGCAGGATCGCCGCCGGTAGAGCCTGCGTCTTTCTCTCCGCAGCCGGTCAACATCATAGTAGACAGCATCATTACGGATAACAGAATCGCAAACATTCTTTTCATCATTGTTCCTCCTGAAATTTATTTAATTTCCCAGTGGTTTCTGGGGAAATTACTCTTTTACAGCGCCTATGGTCAAGCCTTTTTCAAAGTACTTCTGCAGCAAAGGATACAGCAGAATAATCGGACCGATGGCGAGTACGCAGGTTGCCATGCGCGCGCCTTCACTAGGCAGCATACCAAGAGCGGCCTCCATCGACTGTGAAGCCTTTGCGTTTGCCTGCAAATATCCAATATTGTTCATTAAAGATTGGAGCAGATATTGCAGGGTGCGCAGTTTCGGTGATTCGATGTACAAGGAGGCGGTCATCCAGTCATTCCAGTATGCAATGGCTACAAACAAACCGATGGTCGCCAGCGCTGGTTTAGAAAGCGGAAGTGCAATCTTGAAAAAAGTACGGATTTCACCCGAGCCATCTATGCGCGCAGACTCAATTAATGAATTCGGAATCGTGCGGAAGAAGTTTTTCATAATCAGCACGTTAACCGTCGACACCAGAAAGACGATAATCAGCACCCAGATTGTATCCTTCAGATGCAGGACGCGTGTCAGCAAGATGTACTGCGGAACAAGACCGCCGTTGAATAGAACCGGAAGATACACAAAGAAAGTGAGCGCTTTGCGGTGAGTCACTTCGGGACGTGTCAACGAATACGACAGCATGGAAGTAATCAACAAATGCAAGAATGTACCCACAACAGTCACAAAAATCGTAACTGCATATGCATTTAGAATAGAGCCTGCTCCGCTGAATACATACTGGTAAGCTGCTGTGCTGAACTCTTGGGGCCAGAAATGATATCCGTCGAGCATCAGCGATTTCTCGCCAGTAAATGATATAGATACAACCAATAGCAGCGGAACGATGCAGGCTAAGCTCATGGCAATAAAGATGAGATGAATAACTGTTTTTGAAAGATGAAGCTTTCTTAGAAGCATGTATTTCCCTCCCAAGTAGAAACGGCTTTAAGTCTTTTTTCAGTGACAGCATCCGTTTCTGCAGATCGATCAGAAGGTGCACATTCTATCCTTTCTGTTCGATTAGAATAGTGCACTGTCGGGATCCTTCTTTTTAATGATATAGTTAGAGATCAACACAAGGAAGAAACCAACTACCGCTTGATATAAACCAACTGCCGACGCCATTCCGTAGTCATTTACCTTTTTCAGCGAGCGGTATACAAGTGTGTCGATAACGTCTGTTGCCGGGTAAAGAGCACCCGCATCATTAGGAAGCGTGTAGAATCCGTTCCAGTCGCCTAGACCGCCATTGAACAATTTACCAACCCATAGCAGTGAAAGAACAATGATCGTCGGCTTCAAAAGCGGCAATGTGATATGCTTAATTCGTTGCCAATTCGAAGCACCGTCCAGTTGGGCAGCTTCATAGTAATCGGGGTTAATCCCGGCAATCGCCGCTACATACAGCACCGAATAGTAACCGACATTCTTCCATAGATAGGCGAGTGGCATGATGTAGCGCCAGTAATCCGGTTCACTGTACCAGTAAATGGCTTCTCCGCCGTTTGCGGTCATGATATTATTGACAATACCACGGTCAACACTCAACATGCTGAAGAGAATGTACTGGATGACAACCCATGAGAGAAAGGTTGGCAGCAGAATTGTACCTTTATAGGTAGCAGAAACCACTTTGTTTTTTACTTCAGTTAATAGAATAGCCAGTGCCAATGCGCAAAGCGTAACGCTAACAGCTTCTAATACGTTGTAAAAGAGTGTATTGAAGGTAACCGTTCTCGCAGCATCGGACTTAAAGAAAAACTCAAAGTTTTTGAACAGCGGATCCATCCATGGACTTCCGAATATACCATCGCGTGGATTGTAATCCTTGAAGGCAATGATAACGCCGGACATCGGAATGTAAAATAAGATTGTAATAAAAATCAATCCAGGTGCCATCATCAAGTAGAAAGGTGCCTGACGACGCGCGCTGTTCAATTTTCTATGAGACTTTCTTTTTTGAGATGGTTGTGTAATCGCCTTCATTTCGTTCACCCCTTTCTGTACTTCGTTTGTACGTCTGCTCTCAGTGTAGTTAGGGGGATTTCTTTGCTCAACAACCAAATATGTTGTTCTGTTTGTTTTTCAACACAAGGGTATCTCTAAAAACTAACGATTTCTACAAAGTGTTATAAATCGTTGAGGCATAATTCAATTCACATTATAATAAAAATTGGAATATTGCTTGGAATATAATTCTAGGAAGTCGCATTGCTAGGAGGTCGCAATGAAGCTCTCAAATCAAAAAAATCATCGTACGAGCTTTCTGCGTAAATCATTTATTTCTTTTTTAATTATCACGATCATTATTACGGTTTTACTTACGTTTTTCCTGACTTTTACTTTCTTGCGGACTACGATTATGATGACGAATCGGTATAACGACAAATTGATTGCGCAATCAAATTACAGTATTACCTATCTTGACGAAACCGCCAAAAAATTAGGTAATGCTCTTTATAGCGATAATCGGATCATCGAATTTTTAAACATGAAAGAAAATAATGAACGTGCGGCTCTGTTAGCAAGTAAGGTAATTGACAAGCACTTTCTGACATTGAACAACATCGACAGTGTGTATCTTTACAATGCAGGGTTGGATGTGTTCTATTCCTCAAAGAGCGGTGAACAGCGATCAGCATCTGCATTTTCAGATCAAGCGATTGCCAAGTTGTTAACTGACAAACATTTTGTAGCTGAGTATCGTGGTCGCCCCATTGTGGCATCTGTAGATGAAGCAACACAATCGGCAAATGTATGCTCCTATATATTATTTGAACCTGGCGCTACAGCAGATGGTTTGAAAAATGCCGTTGTTGTTAACATTCGAACGAAAGCGCTTACGGATTCTATCCAGGCAATCAATGGTCATGATCCTGTGCCGGATACGTCTTTTTTAGTGGTTGACACAAACGGTTCTATATTAAGTATGGCACTCTCACCGGAGTTCGGTCATGACATGAGTGAAGTGCACGCATTAAGCCAGAAAGCACAGGAACTGGACGGCAACACCAATCAGATTCATAAAATTGACGGGATCAGTTACCTTGTTTCAAGCAGTAAAAGTAATGCAAATAACTGGTATATCATGGGCGTTACACCTGTTAAAAAAATCTTCAAAGATGTCATTACGGCATCGATCGTGGCTACAGGTATAGTAATAGTCGTATTCATTTTCTGTGCGGTAATCTGTCTGTTCCTAGCGCGCAGGCTGAACAGCCCTATTCAAGCGATGACGAAAATTATAAACGGGGAAGCTACCGATAGAAGCGATCCACTTGTATCTGAAACGAAAGAATTTCAAGTTATTCTGTCTGTATTTGAATCCATGAAGGAGCAAAATTTGCAGCTCGATCAAATCATGCGTGAAACAGGCTATGCCGCCAAACAAGACTTTCTAAATGCTCTGTTAAGCGAAAGTACAACATACTCAACGAAAACCATACAGGACAAACTGCATGACTTGCATCTCGATTATATCGTCTCCAATCAGCTGTGTATGTGCCTGTTTAAGATTGATAATTACAGCCAGTTTACGTCCCAGAATAGTCAGAAGGAACGTTGGGCATTGCGTTATGCGATTGTGAATATCGCAACTGAGATTGCTGAGAACTATGGAAAATGCGAAATCTTCAGCTGTGACTCCGATAAATTTGTGCTGCTTATGGACTGTGACTCGGTATCGCAATATAAAGTGCTGCAGGATAAAGTAGAACGTTTCTTACGTGAAATACAATGGAATACGCAAAAGTATCTTCATATTTCGCTGTCTATGGCGTATAGCACGATGTTCCAGGGGCTGGAACATTTGCCTAGCATGTATAACAATATGAAGGGCTCGATTCTTTTGAAAATGCGTTACGGCCATGGTTGCATTATCACTCCCTACATGATGGATGAAATCAATACCGATGAATTCCACGTTTCAGTCAAAAAGGAGGAACGGTTGATCGAAAAAGTGCTGGAGGGTGACTATGAAGAAGCCAGTGCGATCTATCAGTCTATTAGTAAACTCCTGTATCAATATACTTACAATGAGATTTTGTTCTGCATTGTGCATTTGACTTACAGAATCTATTCTGGTGTGCTCAGTAAGATGCCTGCCGTAAAGGACAATCAGAATCTAACGCTGCAGGCGTTTTTGCAGGATATACAACATGCAGAAGTGGGTGCAGATATTGATATTTTGATGAATGCATTTTTACATAAGCTCAGCCATGAGGTCACAGCGATCAAGAACACATCCAATAGTAACGACCTTCTGATGCAGCGCATTATCGGAATAGTGGAACAGGAATTTTCCAATACCGAACTGTGCCTCAGTTCCATTGCCGAAAAATTACAAATGTCACCGAACTATGTTGGCCATTTGTTCAAAGCAGCACACGGGCAGTCGATTGCGCAATACATTTTTGACTTCCGGATGCACAAGCTGGACGAATATATGCGCACCAGCAAACTGTCTTTGTCGACCATAATCGATATGGTTGGTCTTGAAAAAAATAATTATTTTTACACGCGATTTAAGAAGCATTTTGGCATGTCCCTCAGTGAGTACAAGCTGCAGCTTGGACAAGACATCGATGGTGATTAATAGCAAGAGACAGTCCTAAACGATCATATGGATTACTAGAAAAGAGGCTCAGCGATTCATCATAATGATAGAATCTGCCAAGCCTTTTCATGTTACATTGAACGAGATCTATTACGAAGCCGCATTGCCTTCTTGATGCGCAAACTGACTGTTGTAGAGCTTCTCGTAGAAGCCGCCCAGCTCCATCAGTTCTTCATGCGTTCCTTGCTCCGCAATGGTACCGTTGTTCATGACTAAGATGAGGTCAGCGCTGCGGATGGTGGATAAGCGATGAGCAATGACAAAGCTCGTGCGACCTTTCATAATGTTCTGCATCGCCTTCTGCAGCATCAGCTCAAGACGCGTATCAATGGAGCTGGTGGCCTCATCCAGAATGAGGATAGCTGGATCAGACAGCACAGCTCTCGCAATTGTCAGCAGCTGCTTCTCACCTTGAGAGATATTAGAAGCCTCTTCGTTCAGCTTCATATTATAGCCGTCGGGCAGCGTCTTAATAAAATGATGCACATTCGCCACTTTAGCCGCGGCTATAATCTCTTCTTGAGTCGCTCCATCGCGTCCGTATCGGAGATTCTCACTAATGGTGCCGCTGAATAGCCAAGTATCCTGAAGCACCATAGCGAACATACTCCGCAGATCCTCGCGCTTCATATCGCGAATATCCACCCCATCAATCTTGATCGAGCCATCCGTTACATCATAGAAACGCATGAGCAGATTAATGAGGGTTGTCTTGCCGACGCCTGTCGGACCGACAATGGCCACCATTTGTCCACTCTTCACTTCAGCATTTAGTTGATCGATAAGGATCTTATCCTCACTGTAGCCAAACTTCACATTTTCAAAAGAGACATTCCCTCGAACCTGCTCAACCTTCTCACTATCCGCCGCATCTGGAATCTCTTCAGCCTCATCGAGAAATTCAAATACCCGAGTAATGGCCGCATAGGCGGATTGTATGGCTGAGGACAATTGAGACACTTGAGATAGCGGTTGATTCACCTGCCAGACATAACGGATGAAGGCCTGTAAGTTACCTACCGTAATGACGCCGCTGATCGCATTGATCGCTCCCACGACGGCGATGACGCCGATTCCGAGATAAGTGACGAATGCAATAAGCGGAGACATCAGACCCGACATGAACTGCGCTTTGAAGCCATTTTCACATAAATCCTGGTTCGCAGCCCCGAATTCTTCAATGGAATCTTCTTGCTTGCCATACAGCTTGATTTCATTAAAGCCTGTATATTTCTCCTGCACGGTAGCGTTAAGCTTGCCAAGCGCATTCTGCTGATTCTGGAACAGGTTCTGCGATTTCTTCACTATGAATTGTGAGATCAAGATGCTGATTGGAATGATGATTACAGCTATAACCGCCATCAACGGATTAATGATAAACATCATCGTAACGGCAAATGACAGCATCAGAACCGCATTAATGATCTGAGCTAAGCTCTGCTGAAGCGCATTGGATATCGTATCCACATCATTGGATATGCGGCTCAGAATATCGCCAACCGGATGTTTATCAAAGTAGCTGATCGGCAGCTTGCTGATCTTCTTCTCTACTGCATTTCTCAGATCATACATGGCATTCTGGATCGCATTGGTCAGGAAAAAGTTGTAGGCAACTGTTCCGCCAGCGTTAGATACGTAGATGATGGCTAATACCCCAATAATTCCGATAATGAATGTAAAATCTACACCTGCGCCCTGAATTCCATCAGCCATTGCTGCAACATCTTTCAGGAGCTGAGTTGTAATCTTACCTTCAATGATTGGAGCAAGCGCAGTTAGAACAGCTACGATAACGATGAGCAATAGTGCAGCAAGGAGTGGCAGCCAGTAAGGCTTCAAATAGCGAGCTAGTCGTTTGATGTATGCATTCTGCTTCTTGTTAGCTCTCATATGCTCAACTCCTCCTTGGTCAATTGGGATGAAGCAATCTCATAATAGATGCTGCAGCTCTTGAGAAGCTCCTGGTGAGTGCCGCTGCCCACAATCTCGCCTTCATTTAAGACAATGATACGGGTTGCATCCAGAATGGAACTTACTCGTTGCGCGACGATCAGCGTGATGGCGTCTCTCGTCTCATCCTTAAGCTGCTCTCGCAGCAGTGCATCTGTCTTGAAATCAAGTGCCGAGAAGCTGTCATCGAAGATATAGAGCTCAGGCTTTCGCACCACAGCTCGTGCAATAGAAAGTCGCTGCTTCTGCCCGCCAGATACGTTGGCTCCTCCTTCGCTAATCGATTCATCAAATTGATGAGGCTTCTTAGCAATAAATTCATAGGCCTGCGCGACTTTGGCTGAATGTTCAAGCTCATTCATGTTCGCGTCATGCTTGCCATACTTGATATTTTCACCGATGCTGCCTGAGAACAAAAAGGTCTTTTGTGGAATGAAGCCTATTTTTTCTCGTAATGCTTTGAGATCATACTCCTTGATATCTACTCCATTAATTCTGATGGAGCCTGTCGTTACATCATAGAAGCGTGGAATTAAGTTAATCAGCGTACTCTTGCCGCTTCCTGTACTTCCGATAAATGCAATCGTTTCACCTGTTCTAGCCGTAAATGAGATATCCTTCAAGACTGGAACTTCACCATTCGGATAATGAAAGCTTACTTGATCGAATTCAATGAGACCGTGTTCGTTTGTATCTTGAATGCCGTTCTCTGGATTTACAATCGATGAAGGTTCCTCTAATACCTCATGAATTCGGTTCGCAGACACTTGTGCACGAGGGTACATCACAAATACAAGCGAGAACAGCATGAGGGAGAACATCGCATGAAATTGATACTCCAGGAATGCCACGAGCTGACCGACCTTCAAATCACCCATATCGATCAAGTTGCTGGAGATCCAGAATACAAACAGTACGGCAATGTTCAGTAGTAAAAAGAATAAAGGCTGTGTGACGGACATCAGCTTGAACAGCTTCTTGGAGTTGCTAGCAAACTGAGCATTGGTGTCCTCAAAGCGCTGCTCTTCATAACGTTCCTTGCGGAAAGCACGAATGACGCGTATACCTGTCAGATTCTCGCGTGAGATTCGGTTAAGCTTATCCATTCCCTTCTGCTGGCGCTCGGAGATCGGGTTGGACAGCTTGACGATGACCACTACGCCAATGATGATGAACGGGATCGACAAGCCGATAACCGCTGACAGCTCCAGACTGGTACGAACCGTTAAGATAATACTGATGACGAGCATAACGGGTGTAAGCAAGGCCATCCGCAGCAGCATATTTACGAATTGCTGAAGCTGAAATACATCGTTGGTTGTTCGTGTAATCAGTGAGGATATCCCAAACTTGTTGTACTCCGCATGTGAAAAATTCTGTGATTTGACAAAAATATCGTTACGTATGTCCCGGGTAATATTCGTCGATACCTTGGATGAGCAATAGGAGATGATGATGCTGCCTACGCCTCCGAGAATGGCCACGAAGATAATCCAGAGTCCCATTTGATAAATGTAGGATGTATCCTCTTGTACAATGCCGTAATCAATCATGTCCGCTACGATCGTTGGAATGCCCAGCTCTGCTGCCGCAAAGCCAAATACCCCGAGGAAATTGAGCAGAACCAACCATTTGTAGGGTCTTAAATACTTTAGAATCAATTTCATGATGGCGTAATCCTTTCTTAAACTGTGAACTACTAGTCGCAATTTAACTATGATAAACTATAAGGTAACCTTATAGTCAAGCGAAGGAGTACGATCATGCCAGATATTTATGAAAAATACTTAACTGCAGGGGAATTTGCCAAAGTGTGCCGAGTGCCCAAGCATGTACTGTTTCATTACGATGAAATAGGCTTGTTCTCACCTATCTTGGTTAAAGATAACGGCTATCGTTACTACTCCTACCGTCAATACGATACTTTTGCGGTGATTATGGTACTGAAGAAGCTCGGCATGCCGCTCAAAGAGATCAAGATCTATCTGGATCAGCGAACACCTGAACTGCTGCTTGAGCTGTTAACACAGAAGTCCATCGAGGTCGAATGTGAAATTGCCAACCTGCGGAGCATTCAGGAGTTCATACACGCGATTAAATCGACCACAAGCCGAGCACTCGAGGCTCCGTTAGAACTTATTGAAGTGAGGTATTTTCCAGAGGAATATGCTCTTCGAAGTGATCGAATCGAGTACGAGAATTCCAAAGGCTTTGCGTCCTTTATGGAGAATTATATTTCGTTCTATAGGCAGAACAACTTAACGGCGATGGATTATGTCGGAGCCATGTTCTCCATCGATCACATTCGGAATGGAATATGCAATCAGCTCACATACCTGTATACCAAAATGAATAAACACGCCTCTACTGAGATAGAGATTGTACGCAAAGAAGGCATGTATCTAGTCGGCTATCATCATGGAAGCTATGAGACTACCAACCTTACTTATCAACGTATGCTGCAATACGCGGAGGATCATCGACTGAAGCTGGGGACTTATGCATATGAGGAGTATATGATATCGGATATTTCTTCTAAGCGAGAGTCGGAATATGTAACGATGATTCTATTTGAACTGGCTGATTAGAAGGAAAGGTGAAAAGTAATGAATATTGAAATTAAAGCAGTAACCGAAGAAAACATCAATGAGATCCTGGCTCTGCATGTCGGCACAACCCAAGAATCCTTTATAGAATCGACCAGTCAGTGTTTGAAAGACGCAGAGGAGTGCCATTATTACCAACCAGCAGGCTTATATCGAGATGGGGAGCTCGTTGGATTTGCAATGTATGGCTTATTTCCCGATGAAGGAAAGGACGGGAGGGTGTGGCTGGATCGATACTTAATCGATGAGCGCTATCAAGGGCAAGGGCTTGGCCGTGCCATGTTAGAAGCGTTGATTGAACATCTTGTCGATTTATATCATTGCCCTAGAATTTATTTAAGTCTGTATGAAGATAATCAGCAGGCATTGCGTCTATACCAGAAGTTCGGATTTCACTTTAACGGCGAGTTGGATTTCAATGGAGAGAAGGTCATGGTGAAAGAATTAAATGGAGGGTAACGTGAATGAGAACTGAGAAAGAAATGTTTGATTTGATACTGGGAGTTGCTCAAAAGGATGAACGAATTCGTGCGGTATATATGAACGGTTCGCGTACCAATCCTAATGCTCCCAAAGATATTTTTCAGGATTATGATATTGTTTATGTAGTAACCGAAACTTCTTCCTTTATAAAGGATGTAACATGGATAAATATCTTTGGTGATTTGATTATGATGCAAGAGCCTGATAAAAATGACCAATCTATAGGTATAAATATGGATTTTACGCGGTCATACGGATATTTAATGCTATTCGCAGATGGAAATCGTATAGACCTTAACATTGAAACTATAGAATCTATGCTTGAAGGATATATTAGTGATAGATTGACAGTCCCACTATTAGATAAAGACAACTGCCTGCCAATCATTCCTGCACCCACAGATATCGACTATCATGTAAAAAAACCTTCAGAGCCATTATATTTGGGTTGTTGTAATGATTTTTGGTGGTGTCTGCAAAATGTTGCTAAAGGTATATGGCGTGACGAATTACCGTATGCGAAACAAATGTTTGAGCACGTTATCAGACCTCGATTGGATGAGATGATTTCCTGGTGGGTAGGCACCCAAAATGGCTTTCAAGTTTCCATAGGAAAAATGGGGAAGTACATGAAGAAGTACCTTCCTGAATCATATTGGGAAATGTACAGGGAAACCTATTCGGATTCTAGTTATGATCATATGTGGAATTCAGTTTTTATAGCTTGTGAATTGTTTAGGATTCTAGCCAAAGATGTTGCTTTGTATTTTCAGTTTAATTACGAAGATAAAGATGATCTCAATATGACTAAGTATCTAAAGCATGTCAGGGAATTGCCTGTAAATGCAAAAGGTATCTATTGAATCTTATTAAGCAAATGTCAATCCTTCGAATGCTTAAAAATAGCCTCTAGAAATAGGAGTGATCTACATGATACGCATTAACGAAAGAAACGAATGGTTGGCCGATCAATTAGTTCATGTTAATAGTGATATGATGTTTGCGGGAGTTGTTGTTGGTCATAATCCAGGAGAAATGTGGGTAGATAACAATTCGAATCCGTCATCCGCATTAGTATGGTCTAGTGGGTTGGAGAGCTTCAATTTCATGGGAAATGCTAACAACACAAGTTTCAATCAATCTCTCGAAATGTTCATTGATCATGAAATTATTCCTTTCTTGAAAAGTAGGGAGTTAAACTATTTTGAGTTCTCGGTAGATTCGGAGGACTGGTATCCTACCATACAACAAGTCTTCGGCAGCAGAAAGATCGATGAAAGCTTTCAATTTGTCTATAAATCGAATATAAATACCAGTGAAGTTCTCTGCAAAGATAACCTAGAACCATATCGGGCTGTGGAGATTAATGAAGCATTATTTCATGAACTGAATAAGGGTGAAATGAAAAATGCAGACTTTTTGATCCATTATATTGAACAATATTGGGGTACTATCAACAATTATTTAGGTAAGGGCTACGGTTACGCTGCACTCACGGAACAAAATGAAATTGTAAGTATAGCCGTTTCTACATTTAAGTTTCGTTCCACACACAACATTGGAGTAGAGACTCTTGAACATTATCAAAGACAAGGATTGTCTAGTTCACTTGTGAAATTATTACTGAAAAAATTCAATGAAAACCATATTGCTGCTTGGTGGGATTGCATGGAGAGCAATATGGCTTCTCAAAAAACAGCCGAGAAGGCAGGCTTATATAAAGCACACCGTTACAAAGTAAATTGGTTTAATTTTGAATAGCCCTCTCGCCAATGAGAGGTTTATTTATTCAAAAGCGGGAATAGGGTGCTTATAGTTAGTTGGGGGTGATCTGATGACAGAGCCTAACGGGGGCATTCATTCGGCAGTGCCATTTACATATGATCAAGCATTGTTTCCTTTGGATCGCGTTGCCTACACAGGGGCAGGAAGCGTGATCTACCCGCCCGGAGGTGTATTCGGACCTCGTATTCAGAAGGATATACAACTGGTTCTGCTGGATTCGGGCCATATGGAAGTCAATATTGCGGGGCAAACCCGGAGTGTGAAACCCGGGCATGCTACGCTGCTGATGCCGGGATACGAGGAGTATTTCGTATTTTCCGAAAGACAGGAGACACGGCATCGCTGGATATCGGTTCATTTCAGCTGTTTAGGGCGCGAGGAGGAACGAATTCTTTCGGATCTGCCTTTCAGTGTCCCCATCAGCAGCCATCTAAACCGGATCACGGAAATGATTCTATCCTTGAAAATGGAGTTTCCAGAGGACAGCCGTATGATGACCAGCCTGGGGCACCTCGGTTTGCAAATCTATTATGCCAGCGTCACCTCGACAGCAGTGAAACCGCCTGATCATGCTTCAGTCATTCTCGTCAAGCAGCTGATTCAAGAACGCTTTGGCGATGAGTTGACTCTAAATGATCTTGCCGCGCATGCGGGTGTTACCGCTGAACATCTAATCCGGTTATTCCGTAAAAGTGAGGGGACCACTCCAATCCGCTACTTGTGGAATTACCGCTGCATTCGGGCGGTTGAGCTGCTCAAGCAGACCGGGCTTTCCATTTCAGAAATCACCTATAGATGCGGATTCAAATCGACATTTCATTTTGCCAGAAGCATCAAAAGACAGGTTGGCCTCACACCGACAGAAATCCGGCAATCCTCATGGCTTGGCGGGGGCTGAACAGTTCAGGGCCGCGATATCAATTACAGACACATTCCTGCAAATCTCAGCCATTGTTCTCAAGGCATGATCCAAGTATTCTTGGGGTGTAATCGAAAACCATGCAGAGGAGAATGGTGATGATCAAGACATATTCCTTGCCGAGTACCCCTTTATCACAGGAGCAGATTGAATTTTTCAGAGAGAACGGATATTTGCTGTGGAAAAAAGGGATGGGCAGCGACTTGATCGATGCCTTTAACGGTCACATTTACGATATTCGTAATCAGGATCCGATGCCGGAATGGGCTGCTTGCCAGGAATCCAAGAAGTTCTCGTTGCGTCTGTTTAATCCCCATAAGCATGACAGCTTCTCGCGGCAGGTGATGAAGCATGTCTTGGTCAGAGGGGCATTGGCCCAATTGATGGGAAAGGAAGCCGTTTGCGTACAGAGTATGTATTTTTATAAGGAACCAGGATCACCAGGTCAAGCCTCCCATCAAGATTATTACTATATCAAGAACGATCCGATGACCATGATCGCCGCATGGACGGCAATGGAGGACATCGTCGACGAGGAAAACGGCTGTCTATGGGTGATGCCAGGGACACATAAGCTGGGGCTGCTGCCTCACGGCGCCGTTAAAAATGTGGAAGAGCACGAGCACTGGACCGAGGAAACCGAAGGAGTGGATATGAGCCGTCAAATTCCTGTGATCATGGAAAAGGGGGATATCCTGTTCTTCAGTGAACTGTTGATTCACTCTTCCAACAAGAACCGAAGCAAGGACCGTTGGCGCCGATCCTATGTCTGCCACTATATCCGCGAAGATTCGAATGTTCTCCATAGGGAAGATCTTCGTCAGAAGTATTGGTTGTACTAATTTTCGAAAACACTAATTGAGGAAGTGACTTCATTTGTCAGGAAAAGAATATCATGTATCGCTGACAGGAAACGACGCATGGGAAGGCTCACTTACATCTCCATTCAGAACCATTTCCGCAGCAGCAGCCAAGGCGCAGCCTGGGGATGTCATCACCGTGCATGAAGGTATTTATCGTGAGAGGATTAATCCGCTGCGCGGCGGTGAATCGGATGCCAATAGAATTGTATATCAAGCTGCAGCTGGCGAAAGGGTCGAGATTAAGGGCTCCGAAATCATCAAGGATTGGGAAAAGGTTCAAGGAGATGTGTGGAAGGCAATCATACCCAACTCCTTTTTTCAGGGGTTTAATCCATTCGATGACCTTATTCAAGGGGATTGGTTTGACCCCAAGGAGCGGGATCATCATACTGGAGCGGTGTACTTAAACGGAGAGTGGCTGATAGAAGCGGCCGAATGGCATGATGTTATCCATAATGAAGGGAAGACCCTGCTTTGGTTTGCATGTGTTGACGAACAGAATACGACGATATGGGCGAACTTTGGCAGCTCGAACCCGAATGTGGAAATGGTCGAGGTTAATGCTAGACAATCCGTGTTCTATCCGGAGCAGCCAGGCATCAACTATATTACCGTCAGAGGCTTTACGATGCGTCATGCGGCAACGCCTTGGGCTCCGCCGACCGCCGAACAGATTGCTTTGATCGGGACCCATTGGAGCAAAGGGTGGATTATTGAAAACAATGTCATTAGCCATTCGAGATGCACGGGGATTTCCCTCGGCAAATACGGCGATGAGTGGGATAATGTGGCGTCAACCGCCGATGCTTACAACAAAACCATTGAACGTGCATTAGAATATGGTTGGAATCGCGAGCAAGTCGGCCATCATATTGTTAGAGGAAATACCATTTCCCACTGCGAAATGGCCGGCATTGTCGGCAGCTTGGGGGCTTGCTTCAGCGTCATAACAGAAAATGTGGTTCACGATATTCACGTGCAGCGTTCCTTTTCTGGAGCTGAGATGGCCGCTATCAAGTTTCACGGCGCTATTGATACCCTGGTTAGTAAAAACCATATCTTCCGAACGGTAGTGGGGCTGTGGTTTGATTGGATGTCCCAGGGAACACGTGTATCCAGGAACTTGTTGCATGACAACGTCGCGAACGATTTATTCGTTGAGGTCAATCACGGTCCGTTTATGGTAGATCATAATCTGTTTCTCTCGGCGAATTCTGCAGATATGGTGTTCAACGTTTCTCAAGGAGGCGCCTATGTTCATAATCTGTTTATGGGTGGAGTCTGTACGCTTCCCGAATTAAATCGATCTACGCCATATCATCGTGCACATTCCACCGATATTGCTGGGCATCATGCGATTGAAGGCGGGGATGACCGCCTGTATAACAATCTATTTGTTGCTCATGAGAATCGGAATGGATTAAGCATGTACGATACAGCGGCTTATCCAGTATTCATGGAGGGCAACGTGTTTCTTAATGGGGCGAAACCTTCGATACACGAAGTTGCACCGCTCATAGCGGAACAGTGTGATCCTGATATACAGCTTGTTATCGAAGAAGATGCTGTTTATCTTCACCTGACTTGCGATATGGATTGGAAAAACCAAAGGAGCCGCAAGCTTGTTACGACAACGCTTCTTGATCAAGCCCGGATATCGGGGTTGCCCTATGAAGATATGGACGGCAAGCCGATTAGGTTGAACACTGATTATTTCGGACATATTAGAGATGAAGAAAATCCTTACCCTGGTCCTTTTGAAATGATCGAAGATGGTCGTCAGGTTATTAAAGTTTGGTCTAATACATAAAGGACAAGAAGTTAACTTGTCTATGTCATAAAAGGCACCCCCTATAGAGTACATTGGTCATTAACACTAGAAGTGTTTATCCAATGTCTACTATAAGGGGTGTATTTCATATTGGAGAGATCTAGGGCTGTTTCATAAAGAGATGGGTAATGTGATATCTACGTTTGTGCCTTTGTTGATTTCACTCGTGATGTGGATATGGCCTTGGTGGTCTTTAATAATTTTGTTGCTGACAAGCAAGCCTAGTCCTGTGCCCTTTTCTTTTGTCGTGTAAAATGGTTCTCCCAGTCTAGAAAGCAGTTCATGTGGAATGCCACAACCGTTATCTGAAATACGAATTAGGACTTGGTTGTCACTTAGAAGTTTGGTTTGAATACGGATCTCGCCATTTGCCGTAATGGCTTCTAGGGAATTTTTCATGATATTGATAAATGCTTGTTTTAATTGATTTTCTTCACAGGTGATGGTAACAGGGGAGTCAATAAAGCAGGTGTGAAGCATAATATTTTTGAAGTTAGCTTCAGATTCAAGAAACGTAATGATGTTCTCCATGATCTTGTGCAGAGGAACTGGTTTTACATCTAGATTCTGCGGTCTTGCCAAGACAAGCAGCTCACTTACGATAAAATTGATTCGCTCCAGCTCAGTCAGCATAATGTCACTAATATCGGAATTAGGTGGGAACGAAGGTCGCAAATACTGAATAAAGCCTTTCAGCGAGGTAAGCGGGTTTCTAATCTCGTGCGCTATACTTGCAGCCATTTCGCCGATGACCGTAAGCTTTTCCGCTCTCAGGAGAAGCTCTTCATTGCGTTTCTTCTCCGTGATATCGCGCGTAACGTTGAAGAAGTAGAGGCATTCGCCATCCGGGCTGAAGAAGGGAACCCCTCTTGACTCTAGATGAATCCAATCTCCATTCTGAAGCTTGTACCGATATTCGCAGATAATAGGAGCTTTGGTCTGAAGCATATATGTAAAGCGTTCACAGACGAGAGGAGCATCGTCAGGATGGATATCTTGATAGGAAATTTGATCCCTGCCCAGCTTTTTCATATGCGAAGGTGAACTGTACGATACATCGCCCTGCCTATCAATGACAGATATGAAGTCCACTGTATTTTCAGCAATGAATCTGTATTGTTCCTCGCTGTTTCGCAATGCTTCCTCAGATCGTTTTCGTTCTGTGATATTCCGTGAAACGACTAGATAGCTCTCGACCTCGCCATCCTCAGATAAGATCGGTACACACCGCGACTCCATGTACACCCAAGATCCATTCTTATGTCTCAATCGGACCACGATTTGAACAATTTGTTTATGGGTAGAGAGGGACTGATGCAGGTCCAATACTGACTGTACATCATCATGGTGAATATATTCGAATTCATTCGCCTGAAGATATTCAGACTGGGTGTATCCCAAGTGGAGTTCTATAGAAGGAGACACGAATAATCGTTTCATGTCCACACTATATGTGCTTAAGATATCGTTCGTATTTTCCACCAGTACCCGATATTTAGCCTCGCTTCTAAGCAGTGCCTCTTCAGCCTTTTTCCGGTCCGTGATATCTCTGGAGATAACCGAAGTGCCAACGATAATACCTTCACCATTCCGTATGGGGGAAGCTGTTAGGGATACATGAACCTTCGTCCCATCCTTTCGTTGACGTACGGTCTCGTACTGCGAAATCTTCTTTTCAGAGGATTTTATCGGATGAAATATTTCATCCGTCTCGTGTATTAAATGTTCAGGCACCAGGCAATAAGGGTCATTGACCACTTCTTCATATGTCCAGCCGTAGATTTGTTCAAATGCACGATTTACGAAAAGAATATTCCCCTGCATGTCTCGAATCGAAATAGCGTCATTTGTGGATTCAACAAGAGACTGTAGCAGTTCTTCCAGGTAGATCGGTTCTTTAATCGGATTAGTGTTAAGCGTCTCTTTATCCATTGGGGCATATCCTCCTCATAACAAAGATAGCAAAAAGGAAGATCTTTTCTTGTCGAATTATGTCACAACAACCAATTCACAGAAAAGAAGTCTTCCCGTATGAGCTATTTTACATTAGATTTGGTTTAAGCTCTAGTCCCAAATAAACAAACAGACGCTTGGACTTTGATAAGCCCAAGCGTCTGTATTTAGAGTGAATGGAGGAAGCTGATATCTTGATATCTTATTGTGCTTTTACGTATTCAGCCGATTTTACACCTGCTTGGCGACCGAATACAATGATATCACCAACGGAGTTACCGCCGATTCGGTTTTCACCGTGCAAGCCGCCTGTAACTTCGCCTGCTGCAAACAGTCCCGGAATTGGTTTACCGTCTTTAGTTAGAACTTCTGTGTTCGGGTTGATCTTCACGCCACCCATAGTGTAGTGAATCCCTGGTGCGATTTTGATTGCATAGTATGGTGCGCCGGACAAGTCGTTGTCCATACCTGTTTTTCTGCCGAATTCGGCATCATTTTTATTCTTCACCGCGCCGTTCCATGTATCCACAGTAGTTTTAAGCTGATCTGCTGGAACACTCATTTCTTTAGCTAAAGCTTCGAGCGATTCCCCTTGAAGGACAAAGCCCATTTTTTCATATTGCTCGATCGCTTTGACACGGGATTTTACGCCGGAATCAAATACGAGGTAAGCTGATTTTTCAGGCAGTTTATTGATTGCTGCTGTGACATTGTCACGAGTATCAAGCTCGTTCGTGAAACGTTTGCCTTCACTGGAAACAAGGATTCCTCCTTCACCGCGAACAGCTTCTCCGATGAGATAGGATTTGTCTTGCTGCACTGTTGGGTGAACTTGGATTTGATCCATATCGACAGTTGCACCGCCGAGTTTTTCAACCATCTTAATGCCGTCACCTGTGCTGCCTTCTTGGTTGGTTGTTACTAACCCTTTGAGATCAGGTCTAACTTCAGTAATCATGTCCATACTAGCGCCGAAACCGCCGGTTGCCACAACGACAGCATTGGATTCTATAACTTTCTCATCTTTCTGGTTGAAGATGACTTTAACGCCATTGACTTTGCCATCTTTTTCTGTGATCTCTGTTACGTTTGCATTTACAAACAGTGGGATTTGTTGTTCTTGAACATTTTTCACTAAGCCGCTAACCAGGTATTGTCCTACTGCTGATCCGTCTTCAGGACGGTGTGTGCGCTTTTCGCTCATACCACCTGTAATCGTGAGATTGTTCAATGTAATTCCCTTGGAATCCAGCCATTCGATCGAACTTGCCGAATTGTCAACGAAGTAACGAAGCAAGTCTTTGTCGTTAGTACCGTGACCGCCTTTTAAAGTCTCTTCATAGAATGCATCATTGCTGTCTTGAATGCCTTGCTCTTTTTGGAACTTGGTTTCAGAAGCATTCATACCTGAAGATGATTTTGATGTATTACCGCCGGCAACCGGCATTTTTTCGAAAATAACCGGGTTCATGCCGTTTTCTTTTGCCTCGAGTGCAGCAGTCATACCGGCACCGCCAGCACCGATAATGATGACATCATATTTATTTTGTAGTTGATCGATTGGTGTATAGCTGATTTTAGACGCTCCCGAAACTGCTTCCGGATCTTTGGCCTCTTCTTTTTTCGCATTGTCCTGATTCTGGCCTTGGTTGCTCTGGCTGCCGCATCCAGCCAACACGAGCATGATAGAGAGAACTAGAATAAGCGTTGATGCAACTTTCTTTTTCATGTTTAACCCCTCAACTTTACGATTTTTTCGTGATGAACATAAAGAGCCAACCGACATCTTTAGGTGAACTTTATTGTGAAGTATCATCGGCTCCTTACTTAGTGAATTGTATCACAAAACGATAGAAAGCGACAGACATAAATCGACAAAATATCAGATTAAATTAGATATACTAAAAAATGAGCTTGTATTAATGATTATTTCCATGAGCAACTCATTTATGTGACGGTAAAATATTGTAGGGCTATTGGCAATCATGATTATAATTATTTTTTACATTGTAAATTTGAAAACGATAAATATACTAAAGGTATCTTAGACGAGGGAGAGATGCAGTATGAAAAGTCTATTCGAATATCTTCAAGAGGGAATAAAATCGAACTGAACTGCAGAAGTTACATTTATACGATGACTAATTAATGTGCTTCCGTGGTTCTCATCACATGGAGGTATGACGAATTGAGTAAAAATAATTGGGAATCCTTTTTTGATGCACATGCTCCTCAATACATGAATAATGGTTTTACCAAGAACACGGTTTCGGAAGTTGACTTTGTGATTGAGGAACTGAAGCTTGCTGAAGAAGACAGCATCCTCGATATAGGGTGCGGCACAGGAAGACACTCCATCGAACTGGCGAAGCGTGGATACCAAGTCACAGGTGTCGATATTTCATCAGGTATGCTTATAGAAGCCAATAAAATGGCAACAGAAGCGAACGTGAATATAGAATGGGTTCATTGTGATGCGGTGAAATACATCCCAACCAAAACATTTGACGCGGTTATCTGCCTTTGTGAAGGGGCATTTGGTTTAGTAGGTAGAGATGAGGAGCCAATTGAGCATGATATGGCGATTCTTAAAAATATCTCTGACGCATTGAAGCCAAAGGGACGATTTATTCTTACAACCTTGAATGCCTACTCGAAAATTCGCAACCTTACACAAGAGGATGTGGAATCCGGCAGGTTCAACCCTGTAACCATGGTGGAGCATTATGTGGATGAATGGGACTTGCCTGAGGGGAAGAAGCAGGTTGAGGTTAAGGAACGCAGATATTTCCCGTTTGAACTAAAGCAAATGTTTTCTGAGGCAGGACTGAAGGTTGAGAACATCTGGGGCGGCACGGCAGGGAACTGGAAGCGTGAAAATATTAGCTTAGATGAAATTGAAGTCATGGTTGTAGCTGTAAAAGAATAAGTAGGAAAGGATTGCTCTTAAGTGGGCAATCCCTTTATTTTGTTTCAAGGTTGTGTTAAAGGTAAATCTTGCAGTGAGACTTTTACAGACACAACAAAAGGAACTCAAATTTATATCTCGAATATCTAATGTAATCGGATGGCTGAAAATTTGATGACAGACAGGAGTTAGATACAATGATAAAAGGTTTCGGAGGAATATTCTGGAGAACTAAGAATCTTGAAGTTATAAAGAAATGGTACAGTGAAGTGTTGAAGCTTGAAATAGAAAATTGGAATGGGACTGTGATAAAACCCCAATTAGGAAATGAGACTATCTTTTCTTTCTTTACCGAGGATGACAGTTATTTTCCAACAGAACAACAAGTGATGTTAAATTTCCAAGTACATAATCTAGACGAGACTATTAAGCATCTTGAACATATTGGTGTACCTTTTGCAAAGAAAAAAGAGATTAGTGAATATGGAAAGTTTATTTGGATTGAAGATCCTGAAGGTCGACTGATCGAGCTTTGGGAGAAATAACGAGTTGTAATTCATTTGCCATTGAGCTAGCGAGGTGTTAGTTGAACAAGAATGGGGAACCTCGACAATTGAAGGTTCCCTATTTACTATATAAAAATCCTCATTTAAAAGTCCTACCTATAGCCAAGATATATTTCAATCGTTCCGTATAATTCGGAGCATAAAATGTCAATTTACTTTTAAATTGTAATTCATTGCCGCACATAAATATCACATGCCCTTGCCAACTAGTCTCTTTACTATAGTTCATATATTCTAATATTTCCTTTTGAGGTAATATTAGATTATTACATTTACTAGGAGGAGATAGATTTGAAAAAGCTAGCGTTCCTTGTACTAATCGTATTAGTAGCCGTTTCAGTTATGCCAGTTTCAGCTTCAGCCTTTTTAGATAAACGTGATGTTGTGGTTGACGGTAAACCACTATTAGTAAGCGCAAAGGTCAAAAATAACGTTACCTTCGTTCCTTTCCGTGAATTATTCGAAGAGTTCGGCTTGTCGATCAATTATGATGCGAAGAAGAAACAAGTGTCTGGAGAAAAGAAAGATCTGAAGGTGTCGTTTACGATCGGGAGCAAAACGGCTTACATCAATGGGGAGAAGAAGTCACTTCAAGCTGCGCCGTTTACCGTAAATGGAGTTACATATGTTCCATTACGAGTAGTAGCAGAGTCAACAGGGAGCTTGGTCGTTTACTTACAGGATGTTGATATCGTGCTTGTTAACAGTCCTTCATTTGAGGGATTTGTCTATGATTCCCCGAGTGGTTCGTTAAGTATCACAACGGATGGAGAGTTGTATGTAGATAATCTGTTAGTGTTGAACGATTTTCTTAATTTCCTGCAAGAAGAAGAGATCATATTCGAGAAAGACATCTCAAATGGCGAGTACGACTCTACATTCGAAAAATTATCTCCAGAGGATTTTTTAACTATACCTTACGAGTAAATGAGATACGAACAGAATAATGAGATAACAAGTCACTCTAATCGAGTGGCTTGTTATTTTTTTGCCCAGCAAGGATAATGCAGCAGCAGGTAGAACGGAACGGAGCTGTATCGTCGAAAATAGCAAAGAGGGGCGGCGAACCCCTCTTCTACAGGCCTATCTAGACGGTCGTAACCATCGGTTGCCCGAGCTCAACACTGCGATCGCATATCGCATCAACATCATTGCGGTCATGTGTGACCATGATACAGGTCATGTTGGCTTTTTTCAATATAACCCCAAGTTCCTCACGAATCGACTCTTTTAAATAAGCATCCAAGTTGCTAAATGGTTCATCCAATAACAACACATTCGGCTTAGGGGCAAGCGCTCTAGAAAGAGCTATCCTTTGCTGCTGTCCACCACTTAACTCATGTGGATAGCGATTAGCGAAATTCTCCATGTGGACAAGCTCCAACATTTCTTTGACACGCGATAAACGCTGTTTTCTAGGCAGACGTGATAGACCAAACAGAATATTATCCTTCACTGTCATATGAGGAAATAGGGCATAGTCTTGAAACACCATTCCCACGCCTCTGTTCTCTGGCTGAATATATAAACCTTCACTTACAACGGTAGTACCCGCGATGTTAATGGTTCCTTTGCGCGGCATTTCCAAGCCTGATATCAAACGAAGCATTGTGCTTTTTCCGCTGCCGCTCGGTCCCAATATACCGACAATTTCACCCTTCTCCATCGAAAATGAAAAATCATCAATAACCGGATCCTCTTTGCGAGCAAAGGAGAACGTAAGACCTTGAATCTCCACAAAACTCATTGTTTCACCCTCTTACCTATCATCTGTAATAGGACTACAGATAAAATACTGATTGCAATGATGAGAAGCGATGGAATAGCTGCCTCATAGATTTGCTCATCATTGGCATATTGATAAGTCTTAGTTGCTAACGTTTCAAAGTTAAAGGGTCTCAACAACAGGGCCAACGGCAATTCCTTGCAGATCTCCACAAACGTTAATATAAATCCACTAGCTAAAGCTCCTTTAATTAAAGGGAGATCCACTTTAAAGAACGTTTTGGTCACACCTAGTCCCAGCATTCTGGACGCTTCCGTATATTTCGTGCCTACTTTCTCAAAGCCCACTTCAATCGCATTAAACCCAGTAGCCATATAACGAATAATATAGCCAACGATCAACATGACTAAAGATAAACTCAAGATGAGAGGCGCTTTACCCAGCCCCATAGCCGAATACATCGGCGCCAACCATTTATCAAACGCGATGAACATAGCCAGTACACCAATTGCAATAATTGGACCAGGAATCGAGTAACCTGAGGTTACGCACTTTGATAGGATGAACGAAAATGATGTATGAGCTCGGCTCACGTTAGCGACAATCACAGAAAGAACAAGAATAAGGATGGTAGCTATCACTGCAACATAGACAGTTTGGTAAATCAATTCAACAAATGAAGCATCCCAAACTTTATCGAACGTCATGTTTGCCCAAGCAATCAACTGGATGAACGGAATGAGAAACCCTAATAGAAACACGATTCCGCAATACATAGTGGCGCTGATCCCAGCAATCCCAGTCAATTTCACAGGCACAAGCGGTCTCGACTTATTGCTAATATGATAACGCCGCCGCTGTCTAAGCAGCCGTTCGACAAAGAACATGCCAATGAGGATAACCATCAGCCAAGCGGCAAGCTTCATAGCCGAATCTACATCATACATCCCGAACCATGTTTGAAAAATAGCTGTTGAAATGGTGTGAATGCCATAATAGCTAGTTACTCCATAGTCACCCAGCACTTCATAGACGACTAGTACGACCCCTCCAACAATAGCAGGCCTTGAAAGGGGAAGTACGACTTTGAAAAATACAGCCAGCGGTTTTTGCCCCAACAGTCTTGCATTTTCGATATAGGACGTGCTTTGACTTTCAAGAAACGCTCTTGTAATCATGTACACATACGGATATAGGAATAGCGTAAAGATAAAGACGGCTCCGCTTATTCCGGTAACTGTGAATAGCTCCGAATTCACCTGGTAATCAAAATGATTCCGTAACGTTGTTTGAACCACACCCGTATAGCCCAGCATGGTTCGATAAGTATAAGCGGCTATAAAAGTTGGGATCGATAGCGGGAGCATTAACCCCCAACGAAAAAACCGTTTAAACGGAAAATCATACGCGGCAACCAGCCACGCCAAGGTTACACCTAGAAAGGCTGTCAGAATGCCGGTCAGGACCACAAGAATAACGGTGTTTGCAACATAATTTGTCAGCAAGTACTGACGGATGTGAAGCCAGTTCTCATTGGGCTCATGGAATAGGGAAGAGAATACAAAAAGGATAGGCAGTAGTATAACTACTGCCCCAACCAAACTAATAATCCACCAACCGTTAAGCTCCTTTTTAAGAGTACGTTTCATTAACTCGGGCTTCATATTACTTCCAACCTGTTTTGTTAAAGATTTCGATCGCCGTTTTATTATGCTCCCCTAAAGTATCGAAGTTAATATCTTGCATCTTGAATTCTCCCCAGCTCTCAAGCAATTCTGGCTTCTTGGCATTCGGGTTTACTGGGAATTCATAATTCGTTGCGGACAAGAGCTCTTGAGATTCAACGCTTGTCATATATTCAATCAGTTTAATTGCATTTTCTTTATTCTTGCTGTGCTTCGTCAGGCCAATTCCGCTGATATTCACATGAGTACCTGTTGTTTCTTGGTTCGGGAAGAAGACACCGATCTGATCCGCAACTTTTACTTCTTCAGGATCTTTCGAATTCGCAAGCAGCCCAACATAATAAGTATTCATAAGGGCTACATCACCAGTGCCTGCAGCAATAGCTTTCGCTTGATCACGGTCACCGCCATCCGGCTGACGAGCAAAGTTGTTTACGATTCCTTTAGCCCATTCTTCTGCTTGTTGTTCACCGTTTAATTCAATGAAGGAAGCAAGCAGCGATTGGTTATATAAGCTTGTGGAGGAACGAGCCAACACTTTGCCTTTCCATTTCTCAGTTGCCAAGTCCTCATAAGTAGACAATTGCTCAGGTGAAACGCGGTCTTTGGAATAGGCGATGATACGTGCTCTTGTCGCCAATCCAACCCAGTAATTATCAACATCGCGAAGGTTTTTGGGTACGTTTTCATCTATGACAGCTGAAGTAACGGGTTGCAGAACATCATTTTTCTTAGCGTTAGCGAGGACTCCGCCATCTACTGTAATAAATAAATCAGCTTGTGTGCTTTCCCCTTCACGCTTCAATCTTTCGATAAGCTCTTCCGCTTCTCCCTTGACGACATTAACTTTAATGCCAGTCTCTTCTGTGAAGTTCTTATAAATCTCTTCATCAACTTCATAGTGTCTTGCCGTATAGACATTGACTTCTTGACTTTCCGATGTGTTAGGCTTAGTAGCCGCGGGTTCACTATCTGAGTTGGATTGATTGGTACCACAACCAGTTAGACCAACAGTCAACATCGTACCTGCCAATATCGTTTTAAATAACTTTGACAACTTCATGTAATGTGTCCACCTTTACAGCATATTCATCAAATGATAGTGATAATTATTATCAATTACGTCTTCATTTTAGGTATCATCATGGGTATTGTCAATAGTTAATTTTAAATTTGAAATGATATCGATAGAATCTGTCTCATCTTCCCAATACAAAAAGCCACAGATCAAAGGTGATCCATGGCCGTATTGTCTTGTCATTTGGAGTTTATTCTAAAATGAGCTGGCGGCGGGAGATTGAAGCGTTTAAAGACTTGATACATATAGTAGTGGCTGGAAAAACCGCAAGCATCGGCAACAGCTTGAGTGCTTAGATCAGAATGATTCAGCAAGTGTTTCGCTTGAGAGACCTTGTAAAGTAATAACTGTTCATTAAAGGTACAGCCAACATTTTTTTTCATGATCCGATTAATCTGTTTAGGGCTGAGGAAGATCAGCTTAGACAAATCATCGATCGTAGGGGAAAGGTGATAGTTGTTTTCGATAAAATTCATCATACGTGACACACGGACATCACTTTGCGGCTGAGGCAAATGAGTATGATCAAGTGTGGTGATCACCGAGCGAAATAAGCTTATCACTAACAGGAATAATAGGGGTTGAATCTGCAAGGAATATCCCGGGAGTTTAAGGGATGTCTCGTTGATAATGGACTCAAATAACCCAATGGCGCCATAGTTGTCTTGGAAGGTGCGAGGGTAAGTAGTAGATAGAATATTGATGAAAAATTCGGTATCTTCTGCTGAATTAAAGTAGGTGGAATCTGGTGTATCAGCCAGGCTAATCTCACATTGTAGACAGTATTCAACCATAGGATCCATAGGATCGGACACTTGACGGTGTGTCACATAAGGTCCCGTGATATAGAAGTCTCCTTCTTGAACAGAGAGCGTCGAGCCCTCGATCGATACGATGCCTTTCCCAGATTTGATCATATGGAATTCAAAGTAAGTATGAAAGTGATCTTCTTTTTCCCAATGTGGTCCAGCATCTAATACAGCAGCATCTAGTACCTTTATCTGAAGTCCACTAAGGCTAATGGTGAAATTTTTAGCAGTTAGATAACTAATGATGTTAGCCATAATAGACCCTCCCCATGTCGTTATTTCTCAATCTGATGTCCAGCAGACTTAAAGATTCCCGTACCTAGATATTGTACACTATATTTTACGATACAGGATAAAGGATAGGAGGAACGAGCTATGCTAGAGAAATTGACCAATAGATTAAGAAATAGAAAGCTAACCTACCAAGAAGACCGTGTCATGACACAACTGAAGTATGCAACCCTTTTGTCAGCCAGAAAAGAGGGGGCATTTGATGATCTTATTATAGAAGTAGAGAAGGATCTGATAGAAGGGTATGACGCACAAGGTGCCATCACCAATGAGCTAGTAAGTGAGATGGAGCATAAGCTCATGCCGCTTCAACAAGAAGCCAAGCAGTTTGAAATGCTATGTGTGGCTCATGCACATATAGATATGAATTGGCAGTGGGGTTGGGATGAAACCGTAGGCGTTACTTTAGATACTTTTCGCACGATGCTTCAGATCATGAGGGAGTATGAAGATTTCAATTTTTCGCAATCTCAAGCTTCACTGTATCAGATTGTAGAGACTTATGATCCGGAAATGTTAGAAGAGATTAAGCAACGAGTGGCAGAAGGCAGATGGGAGATTACGGCTTCTACATGGGTTGAGGCAGACAAAAACATGCCAAATGGCGAGAGCCAAGCAAGACAATTGTTATATACGAAAAAATACTTATCTCAACTGTTTAATCAGCCATTAGATTCCTTCAATATCGACTTTGAACCTGATACATTTGGACACAGTATCCATACACCGGAGATTCTCACTAAGGCAGGCGTGAAGTATTACTATCATTGCAGAGGGCGAAAAGAAGGACCATCACTTTATCGATGGAAAAGTCCTTCAGGAGCTGAGATCATCGTCAACTGGGAACCCCAATTCTATAATTCGTTTATTCATTCAGACATGTGTCTCTATGTACCCGAAATGGCGGAACGAACACATATGCCTTATGTATTAAAAGTCTATGGAGTAGGAGACCATGGGGGCGGACCAACAAGAAGAGACATTGAACGAATCATAGATGTTTCCAAGTGGCCGATCTATCCGAAAGTGAGATTCTCTACCTATCGAGAGTATTTTGAAATCGTTGAAAAGTATAAAGAGCAGCTGCCGATTGAATATCAAGAGCAGAATTTCATCTGTGATGGGTGCTACAGTTCTCAGAGCCGGATTAAGAAGGGCAATAAAGCTTCTGAAAATGGGTTGTACGAGGCAGAGCACTTTAGTACATGGGCGGCTATGACACAAGGGGCGCGTTATCCGAAGCAAAGCTTTGAAAAAGCTTGGAGAGATGTGTTATTTAATCAGTTCCATGATATCTTGACAGGTTCAGGGGTAGATGCCACTAGAGATTATGCTTTAGGCCTGTATCAAGAGGTATCGGCAACAGTAAACACCACTAAGAAAATAGCCCTTCAAAAGATAACTCAGCAGATTCATACGGCTGATCTTGTCGTCAGTGAGGGTGATGATGAGCAGTGCTTGGCTTACGGCGCAGGTGCAGGGTCTGAACAGTATGAAAATGGTACAGGGAAAACCCGAATCTATCATGTGTTCAATCCAACGATGCAGGCCCGCCAAGAAGTGATTGAATTGATGATCTGGGAATGGCAATATGACCAAGAGCGTATGTTGTTTACCAATGATAAAGGTATAGTTGCAGCACATCAGGTGCTGGAAAAAGACTTTAATCACTATTGGGGACATCATTATGTAAAAGTGGCATTAGAAGTGGACGTTCCCGCATGCGGCTATGCAACCTACGTGTTAACGGAACAAGCGATTGAACAGTTTAAGATCAGTTATTGGCATGAAAAGCGCACCCAAAATGAACCGTGCTATACGCTGGAAAATGAGAAGCTTAAAGTTGTGTTTAACAGCTTAGACGGATCGATTGACTCGATGATCGATAAAGCAACTGGGAAAGAAATGATAGATCCTTCGAGAAAGTCAGGGATATTCAGATTAGTGGATGAGGCAGACCATAAGGAGATTACAGATGAGGGTACCGGAATGTCTTCATGGTTTGTTGGACGCTACAAACATATCCAATGGATTCATCAAGATCTAGAGATCACAAGTGCAGCAGGTACATTGAGAAGCCACATTGCGTATGAGCTAAGTTTTAGAAATTCAAAGCTTAAAGTGATTGTTTCGTTAGATAAAGGCAGCAGTCATCTAGACTATAAAGTAGAGTGTGATTGGCAAGAGGTTGGGCGTCTTGGAAAAGGCGTGCCGCAGCTGCAGTTCTATATGCCGCTTCATGATTCATGTGCGATGTATCATTATGATGTTCCATTTGGCAGGGTTACGCGACAAGCGCTAGGCATCGATCTTCCGGGGAACAACTATATCTATGGAGAAGGTAAGGACGGATCAGCAGGTGTAATGCTTATGTCCAAGGTAGGCTATGGATTCAGAGGAGTAGATAATAGTCTTACCCTTACCTTGCTCAGGGGCTCTTACGATCCAGATCCATGTCCAGAGTACGGAATCAATCATCTGGAATTCGGATTAGGTGTTATGCCATCTAGCCAACCTAAAGCACTGAATGACTATGTCCAAACATATAACCACTCCATGACCGTAGTAACCGGGTTAAGACAACAAGGCAAGCTTAATCCGAGAGATACCTTTGCAGCATTTGAGTCTCAGACGTCAGTCGTTTCTTGTGTAAAAGGTGCTGAAGAAGGAGACAGAAGCTTCATCGTGCGTGTTAACGAGATGGAAGGGAAGATGGATACCATCACCTTGACCTGCCCAGAACCAATCAAGCATGCCTATTGGACAGATATCAATGAGCAACAGGCTGCATGTGAAGATGAGCTAAAGGTAGAAGGTACCATACTCAAGATGGTCATCCAGCCTTATCAGATCGGCACCGTAAAAATAGTGCTTGAATAAACAGTGAAATGCATCTGCACATCCGGCATTGTTGTTGGTTCTAGCAAACAACAAGATGGGATCATACAGATGCATTTCTTTTATTTCTTATTCGACGGGATCTATTGACTATTTGCAGGAATTTATTCTGTTCGGATTTAGCACGAGCACATCATCTTCCAACTCTGATAATTTATCAAGTAGCGTATCCATGCCATGCTCTAACTTATAATCCATCTCCTCTTTATACAGAGGAATCAAGAAATAGGTATGAATCTTATTACCGTCCTTAGTTGGGATCTCGCTGATCTCCTCTTTTAACTGATAGAGAACAACCCCATTCAAGCCAGTTCCGTCGGCATAAGGTTCATATTCCTGATAATTCGGGATCGTATGTCCATATCCCAACCAAGTATTATACATATGGGGAAAACGAGCCATCTGCTTCATCAGTCGGATCGGCCAGTAATTATTATCATCCTTAAAGGCCTCTTCTGTTAATTTCCAGGAAGCCGGAAGAAACATCATCACTTCCGCTCGGTCGATGTTCTCATCGAGCTGAGCACGTATCTCATCTGGAATCGTCATAGGCAAGTCACTCATACCATTGGTATATAACACATAGAATGGCTCATCTTCTGTAGGCTCCATCATATTCACATCAATATGTATTGTATCGGATACTAATTCATGAAATACACTGCTTGTTCTTCCGGGAAATACCGTATCGAAATGGGCAACGATTTCTTCCACGTATTCCATGGGAGCGGGCGGCTCATAACCAGCTCTTTCTTCACTTTCTTCGTATTTGTAAATCGTAGTGCCGTCATTCGCCTTTTCTCCGTCGTTCTTACCACCGAATATTTTTTTAAGAAAACCCATCTAATTCCTCTCCTTTTTATCAGTAAATGACAAATGTTGATAATCTTAGTCTACCATATGTTGCATTAGAAGTATTGGATTAAGAGGCAAATTCTGAGTGTAAACTAGAGGACTGCCACTGTCCATGGAGAATATGTAGACATAACCGACCGCTACCGCTAGATAGGAAGGAGTTGTGCATGGAGACTTATCGTTTTCTGGAGAAGTTATTATTTCCGCCTACTAGGATCCATGAGCAGAAGCTCAGAAGGCAGTTAGAGGGCAAGACCGTTCTCATCACAGGAGCTAGCTCTGGGATTGGGGAACAGTTGGCATTTCGGCTGGCGGACCTGAATACGCATCTGATATTAGTCGCTCGAACAGAGGATAAGCTGATCGCGATGAAGCGTGAGATTGAGCAGCATGCTGCCCGAGTCAGTATCGTACGAGCGGATCTTAGAAATCAAGAAGAGATGGACAAGGTAATCGCCTATATTCAACAGCTGCCTGACGGCTTGGATTATGTCGTAAGCAATGCGGGGATCTCGATCAGACGCTCCATCCATGATTCCTTGGACCGATATCACGACTTTACGCGGACGATGGCGATTAATTATTTGGCGCCTGTACAATTATTGCTCGCAGCCATCCCTATTCTTGAAAAAAATCAAGGACATGTCATCAACATTTCTACCGTTAATGTTCTGTTATTGCCCATTCCTTATTGGGCAGCCTATCAGGCCTCGAAGTCCGCATTTGACACCTGGTTTCGTTCCACGGCTCCAGAGTTGAATGTGATGGGGATCTCTACCACTTCGATCTATCTTCCATTAGTTAAGACGCCTATGATCCTGCCGACAGCAGCTTATCAAGACCTGCCGGCGATGAGCTCGAGGCATGTCGCCAACATCATCTGCAAAGCCATGTACACGCGCAAGCGAACATATAAGCCGTGGTGGATCATCTTTGGACAGTGGGCTTCGATCATGTGCAGAGGGATCTGGGAGGTATGGACTCCGGCACGTTTGCGAAAAAGGAGGAAACAGCGATAAACTTCATAAATTTGGTGTATGTAGGCTACAAGATCAGATTGCTGACTCCTGTCGGACTCGTGCGATTCATCGCCGCGATATGGACATACGGCATCAATATTATGGCTCTGCTAGGCTTCGCGGCCAAAACCTATGGCAATCAAACAGCGATCGTGGATGAGCATGAGACGTTAAGCTATCGCGAATTACTGTCGCAATCTGATAAGCTGGCCTACCTCCTGCAGCAGCAATACCAACTTCGCAGCGGTCATAAAGTTGGGGTGATATGCAGAAATCATGCTTGCCTGGTGAAATCCCTATTTGCCGTATCGCGGCTCGGAGCGGATGTCTACTTGCTGAATGCGGAGATGAGCAGGGGCCAATTGGAAAGTTTGTTGCATGAGTATGATCTTCAGCTCATCATTTATGATCGTGAATTACATTCGTTGATCGAGCAGTCCCATTATACGAAGAATAAGATACTTAGCTATGATGATCATTTACCGGCCATAAGCAGCTTGCTGGCCACGAATCTGAATGGAATACCGAAGCTGAAGCGGACCTCCCGAAGTAAGCTGATTCTATTGACGGGAGGGACTACGGGAAAGTCCAAGTCAGCCGCGCATCAACCATCGATGTTCAATTATGTAAACCCGTTTATCGCGCTCATCACTCGACTGAATCTTCTTCATTATCGTACGGCATATATTGCGACGCCTATATATCATGGCTACGGTGTGGGAGTATGTTTGCTATTTATCGCTATGGGCCACAAAATAGTTATTCAGCACAGGTTCAATGCAGAAAAAGCATGCGAGCTCATTCGGGAGCATCAAGTCGAGATCATAACGGTAGTTCCATCCATGATCCATAAATTGCTGAGGCAGGATACGAGTCAATTAACCTCTCTGGCCTGCATCGCTTCTGGAAGTGCAGAGCTGAGTCCGAAGCTTGTAGCGGAGACGCGCGGTAAGTTAGGCGATGTCGTGTACAATCTGTACGGCACCTCGGAAGCGGGTCTGAACATAATCGCAACACCGCAGGACTTGTCCATTGCGGGAGCTACGATCGGTAGGACCATACATGGCGTTCAATTGAAGATCGTCGATGATCATCACCATGAGGTCGAGATCGGCAAGGTGGGTCAATTGATCATTAAAAATAAATGGTCCAAAACAAACGGCCATGATGCATGGATCGCGACAGGCGATCTGGGTTATCGAGATCATAAGGGGTACTATTATTTATGCGGCAGAGTAGACGATATGGTTATCTCAGGCGGTGTCAATGTGTATCCGATTGAAGTGGAGCAGATCCTCATCCAGCACCCGCAAGTAGAGGAAGCGGCGATTGTCGGGATACCTGATGAGCTGTATGGGCAACGATTGAAGGCATTTGTACTCCTGAAAATGAATTGCGGCGTGACACAAGAACAGCTTCTGGAATGGCTGCGTCCTAGAGTCGCGAGATTCCAGATGCCGAAAGAAATCACCTTCGTTGAACAATTGCCCTATACGCCGGTGGGGAAATTAGATAAAAAGCATCTGAAGAGCTTAGTGTGAGAGGCGCTGGATTTTACTTGCAAATCTGATTCGTCATGTTGGAGTGGGGGGAGCCCACTCCTTTTTCTATAATACGTTCCAGTTGCTTCGGGGTGGTGGTCACTGCTGCTTTGCAGCTGTTAAGCTCTGTTCGAACATGTCAATGATCGCCAGGAATCTCTCCGCTTCACGGAATACATGATCAGCCAATAAAGGGTGAATGATGCTTTTGATTCGGCAAGCTTCAATCAAGTCCTTCGCCGTCTTCTTGAAGTCTGCCAGCGACTTTACGGATACGCGATTCTGATCCAGGAACTGGTCAAGCAGTGGCATCGTTTGCGACTGTGGCCGCATGGAATCCAGATCTCTTGCCTGGAATAGCAGCTGGTCAAAGTCATGGCTGAAGTTGCGCGCTTGTTCAACTAACTGCCGCTCGGAAGGGTCGAGCAGATGTCCGATGAATTTCGCATGATCGGCCATAATCCGCAGGAAGAACACATTTTCATCAATAATCGCATCCGGCAGTGGCTCTAATCTTCCGCTGTTCAGCTCTTCCAAGCGGTTTCTGAAATAGTTGGCCTCTCTGCTTGTATGATCGATGAGTAAGGGGAAGTTATTAGCCCCCGGCATCTGGCAGCTGAGCACCAAGCCCAATACTTTCCGCTTGAACGCCCATATGTGAGATGCGGCATTATGTACCTCGACATTGAAGCGGCGAATCTGTTCCGGATCTGTTGCGACTGTGAACATATGCGATTGCCTCTCGATCCCTTCAAACAAAGCATAGAATTGATTGGCTTCATTAATTAACTGCGTGTCCTCGCACCGAAATCCCAATTTAAGAAATAGCGAATGCTCCTTCATAATGCGTGACCAAAAACGCACTTCATCCAATGAACGTGCGACGAACATATTCGACACCATGATCACCTCCATAAAGATATACACGAAGCCCATAGTACATCGTATTCTATTCGTTAATTTGATATGTGAAAGAATGTTCATAGCTAGTCCGTAGATATCTATAAGAACTTGAAACAGGAGCGGGTCAAGGTGTACTTGATGATTCGGTGTTCATGGAACAAGTAATAACGCCCTGAGGCGGTTGAATATACCGCTTCATATTGTATACCTATGTGTGGTATCTTTATATATTGCGATATGAAGTGGGATTCCGTGGTCACTCGTACCAATAAAATAGATGAAATTGACATGAAGGAGAAAAAATGATATTTAAAGACTTGAATATAATACCTGAAGTATTAAAAGCTTTAACCAAAGAGAATTACACAACGCCGACGCCCATACAAGAACAGGCGATTCCAGCTGTATTAGCTGGCCGAGATTTACTTGGATGCGCTCAAACGGGAACAGGAAAGACGGCAGCATTTGCGGTGCCGATGATCCAATTGTTAAGTGAACAGCACAGTAAGGCTAGTGCAGTGCGCCGTATCCGTGCATTGATCCTATCACCGACAAGAGAGCTTGCTCTGCAAATTGCCGACAACATTCAAGCGTATAGTCAGTTCACTGATTTACGTTGTTCTGCGATCGTTGGCGGTGTTTCGCAAAAGGTACAGGAGCGGGCGCTAAGTCGAGGAGCGGATATTATTATTGCAACTCCGGGCAGACTTATTGATCTAATCAATCAAAAACGTATTGATTTACAATATGTCAACATACTGGTATTGGATGAAGCCGACAGGATGTTAGACATGGGCTTTATTCACGATGTGAAGAGAATTATTACGAAAATGCCTCGTAAAAGACAAACCCTCTTCTTCTCAGCAACCATGCCGCCAGAGATATCCCAATTGGTAAAATCGCTGCTCGTAAATCCCGTGAAAGTCGAAATCACGCCTGTGTCTTCTACGGTAGATCGCATACAACAATCGGTATATTTGATAGATAAGGGGAACAAGCAGAAACAATTGAATCATCTATTACAGGATAAATCTATTGCTACTGCTCTCGTATTTACTCGTACCAAACACGGCGCAGACCGCGTAGTGCGTGAATTAACCAAAGTAAAAATAACAGCTCAAGCTATTCATGGCAACAAATCTCAGAATGCTCGTCAGCTAGCCTTAAGTAATTTCAAGAGCGGGGTAACGAGAGTGTTGGTAGCTACGGATATCGCTGCAAGAGGAATCGATATCGAGGAACTTTCGCATGTAATCAATTTTAACCTTCCTAATATTCCAGAAACGTATGTTCATCGTATTGGGCGTACAGGGAGAGCAGGATTGAGTGGGACTGCCATTTCGTTTTGCGATAAGGAGGAAATTCCGTATCTTAAAGATATCGAGAAATTGATTGGAAAGACCATTCCGAGAGTCGAAGACCACGCCTATAAGATGCAGTTAACATCGACGCCTGCGCAGGTAGAGATAGCATCACAATCAGCAGCCTTCAAACCTGAGAAATCCAAGGCTAATCCGAAGCGTAAGCCAAAGTCCGAATGGTTTACCAAAAGAAACAAAAGCAAGCAGGTAAAAGCATAGGATCTGGAGTTATATGAAGCGGGAATAATCCCGCTTCTTTTTTGTGTGCGACAGGCAGTTAATTGCTCTTCAACATGTATTATCCGCCTCATTCTGTAAACGTAAACTAATTTATGGTGTGAAACGGCACTTGAGAGCTTGACATGAACGCAAGTGAGTATATAATAGCTCTTAAGACATCAATTATTTAAGTTTATTTATTAATTTAATTAAATAGATTATAGGTGGGTGGACTTATGAAGTCGTTTCTACCAAATGACATTAAAGATGAGAATAGAAAGATCATATTTGACATTCTGCTGCAGCATCCTGAGCTGGCAAAAGTCGAGATCACAGAGAAGACAGCGATGAGCTTCGTTACGGTAAGCAAGATCGTTAGCTTTTTTGAAGAGGTCGGGATCTTGACTGTCACGGGTGAGAGTCGAGAAGGGTCTGGCGGCTTGGGAAGAAAGCGTACGGTGTACCGATTTAATGAAAATAGCTATACAACAATCGGGATCCAGATTATCGGCAACACGATTACAGCTGTACTGATCAATTTATATAGCAAGATTATCGATTCCTATTCGATTGAAACGGACATCCCGTTCTATAGCGAAGAGTTCACATCGATCTTTACAGAGATCGTTACTCACTTGAAGGATAAGGCGAAGGAAACGAACAGCGTTGTCTTGGGAATAGGCATTGGCGTTGACGGGGCGATCAATACAAGGAAGAAAACGATCCGCATGAGAACCCAGCATAACCAGGAGAACGATTTTCATTACGAAGCGATTATCGAGAATCTGAAAGATGCCGTGAACCTGCCTATTCTTCTGGAGAACGATGTGAATGCTGCGACAGTGGCGGAATTTCGCAATCTGGAAAATGGAGATCAAGCGCCGGCGAATCTCGTTCATATCGCGGCTGGTGATGGAGTTGGGGGCGGCCTAATCCTTAATAAGGAGCTGCACCGAGGCGTTAATGCAAGTGCAGGTGAGCTGGAGTACATGTGCTTCGATTCCGAGTATAAGCGAACTCCGTCGTCAGTCGGTTGGTTGGAGAGCAGATTAGGTATCAAGTATCTGTTAAGCACGTATGATCTGAATGCTGCTGAAGATATCGAAGCTTGCATTGATTACATCGCGAAGAATCTAGCCTTAACCATTACGAATGTGATCAGCATATTGGATATCGATCGGATCATGATTAGCGGCAAGACCATAGCGCTGTTCCCGGAACGTATATTGAATCGCACCAGAAGCTATGTTGAGCAATACACGGAGTGGACCCCTACGATTACAGTAAGTGATTGCCACGAATCAACAGCAATCGGAGCAGCTGTACTCATTCTTCAGCAAGAGATGATTCATGTCATCTCGGGATAATCAATTAAGGAGTGAACAACATGATCAGGATCTTTGATACTGAAGAGGAAGTAGCATACGAGATTGCTAGCGAAATGAAAGATCGTCTATTAAACGATGGACAACCCGTCTTTTGTCTAGCTTCGGGAAGCACCCCGCAGAAGAGCTATCAGAAATTCGCCGGTGATGCGGATATTCATCAACATATAAAGAAGCTCAATATTGTGAGCTTAGATGAATGGGGTGGAATTGATAGAAGCTCTGAAGGAAGCTGCTTTCAGATGCTGAATCAGGATTTATTTTCACTAGTATCGCTTGATGACAGTCAGATTGAGTTCTTTGATGGAACGTCGGCGGATCTGAAGCAGGAGTGCTTGCGAATTGATCGTTGTATCGAGCAGCATCCTATTACATTCAGTTTAATGGGTGTAGGGATGAATGGGCATATCGGACTTAACGAACCAGGCTCTCCAGTATTGCAGCATAGCAGTGTAGTAGAGTTGTCGAACACAACGAAGGAAGTTGCTCAGAAATATTTTAATGAACAGACGGTATTAACCGATGGAATCACATTGGGATTGGGCCAGATTATCAATAGTAAGAGAGTGGTTGTAGCCATCACGGGAGCGCATAAAGCTGACATCGTGAAAGAAATATTCTCGAATTCGGATGCGAAGCTGCCTGCTCAGGAATTGCTAGGCTATGAACATATCGATTTCTATCTGGACGCGGAAGCTGCGAAACACATTAGATAGTCATCAAAGTTTAGGAGCACAAACATGGGGAATTACGTAATTGGTGTAGACATTGGAGGCACGAATGTTCGAGTTGGACTGGTTAATGAGAATCTAGAGCTTGTTCGGAAGGAAACAGCGTTAACGAGCAGCTTTCGACATGCCGAGGAGATCTTTGCAGCTGTTAAAGCAATGATCGAGACAGTGGATCCTGAGCGGCAAGCCAGCAAGATAGGCGTTGTGCTGCCGGTTCCTTGGAATGATCAAACGGAAGTTATCTGTGATGCAACCAACATCCCTTGTCTGGAGAATGTTCATATTGGAATGATCAGAGCTTATTTTCCGGAGTATGAAGTTTTCTTCGAGAATGATGTAAATGTGATCACACTGCTTGAATCGGATCATGGGGCAGCGAAAGCCTATAATCAATCGATCTATATAACGGTTAGCTCCGGAATTGGGAGCGGGATTATCCTAGATAATAAACTTATCCATGGCGCCCACGGTTATGCCGGTGAGATTGGAAGCATGATTATATCCGACAGCAAGAAGAATCACTCCACGTTATACGATGGTACTCTGGAATCTCTATGCAGCGGCATAGCCTTGGAAGAGGAAAGCAAGCTTCTGTATGGCAGCCATGCAACGGCGAGCTTACTGTTTGAACAGTACCATCTGAAAGATAGACAAGCGATAGCAGTCATCGAATCCTGGATCGAATACTTTTCTAATGCCATTGTTTCGTTGATGCAAACGATAGATCCCGATATTTTTGTTGTCGGTGGAGCTGTCATTCATCATAATCAGTGGCTGATCGATAGAGTAGTCGAAAGCGCAAAGAAGAAGGTACTCCCGCGCTTAAGTGACAATGTCAAAGTAGTGGTATCACAATTTGGTCCTGATGCTGGAATTATTGGGGCTGGATACAACGTATATACAAAGGCTAAAGGAGAATGAGAATGATGAAGAAGTTGAAAGTTGCTTTGATTGGAGCAGGCAGTGTTTCCTTTGCACTAGGTGCGCTTAACGATCTGGTATTGTCTGAGCGTTTGAAGAATCATGCGGATCTCGAGATCGCGTTGATGGATATTGTAGAAGAGAATGTGAAGAGAACCCACAAGTATGCAACCGATATGTTCAATGAATATTCGCACCCTGCGAAGATCTGGCATACTCTTAATCTGGAAGATGCAGTAAGAGAAGCGGACTTTGTCATCGTAGCTATTGAGGTAGAGAGATACTTGTACTGGTCTCAGGATTTCCACATTCCACGTCGTTACGGCAGCAAACAGATCTATGGCGAGAATGGCGGCCCAGGATCTATGTTCCATACGCTGAGAAACCTAGGTCCAATGCTCGAAATTGCGAAGACAATGGAGAACGTATGTCCAGATGCTTGGCTCATCAACTACACGAATCCGGAAGCTAAGCTGGTAGAAGCTATCTCCAAGTTGACTTCTATTAAAGTCGTAGGCTTGTGCCACGGTCTGGAAATGGGGATTCATCAACTGGCTGAATTCTTGGAGATGGATATTAAGGATATCGGCGTTGAAGGCGGCGGCTTGAATCACTTCGGCTTCTTCACGAAGATCTGGGACAAGAATACAGGAGAAGATCTGTACCCGCTGTTCGATGAGAAAGAGAAAAAGGCGAACCGTCTAGCGAAATTTGAGCATATGGCGTTGTCCAGAACGATGTACCGCACTTACGGCTATTATCCTTATCCAGGAACGAACCATATTGGAGAGTATATTTCCTATGCGGATGATTTCTATGCAGGACTGTCTCTGCAATATCGCTACGATCCAATCCGAGAAACGATGTGGGAGAAAGATTCAAGAGTGCCTGAATTCGTGTACTGCGCTGGCGGCTACAATATAGATCAAGATCTATTCTCGCCAATCATGACACAAGAGCTCTGGACAGAACAAGCATATGTATTCGATAAGGAAAAGGTTAGATGCAGCGGTGAATACGCGATTCCAATTATCGAAGCGATGTTCTTCGGGGAAGAGCTTCATCTGAATGCTGTTAATATGCAAAATAAAGGCGCTATTAAGGGACTTCCAGATGATATGGTCGTTGAAACGCAAGCTGTTGTGAGAGGCAACAACATTGAATTCGTACCAATGACGGTTGAACTCCCAACTGCTCTTATCGGTACGATTCATATTCAAGGCACGATCCACAAGCTGTTGTTGGAAGCTTATGTAGAGAATTCGAAGACGAAGCTTCTGCAAGCGATTCTGCTTGATCCTCAAGCACCAACTTATTATCAAGCATGCGCGATGATCGATGAGATGTGCGAGCTGCAGAAAGATATCTTGCCGATGCTTGAGTGGAAGTAAGGAGTTTTTGATGCTTCAACAATGGTGAGGCTATGTGAGAAAAGACAGATAGTAAAATGGTAGACACGGGACCTGGTTGCTGAGACTAGGTTGAGGGTGATATGGGACAAGCTTCCGATCTTGTTTATTGTCGGCATGGTATTGGTGTATTTCTACGTTTTCATTAAGTTGAACTACAAGGTGTTGTTGAAGCTCGTTGCACGTATGATAGCTAATGTGAATTAAATGCGTTGTGAACGATGATAGCGAGGGACTGTATGACGGGTTGAATTCAACTGTCGTAGAGTCCTTTTTCTGTTGAATGAAAGTTTTATTGTAAATGTATACATGTGAAAGATTCTAAAGAGATTATGTGGGTTATACTAATTTCGATGGAATCCCAATTATTGATGCGGAAATTTAACTTTCGTAATACTGTGTAAAAAAATTCAAAAAAAATTATGCATATACTGGATATTACTTACATCGAAACACCTAAGCTCTAATTTTTAATTTCAATTACATGAGATGCCAAGGTCGATATTATTGTTGGGGATAATTTGGTACATACTTAAAATTAGGTGATGTGTGTGGCTGATAAAGTTTCAAAAGAAATAAGAAGTAAAATGATGAGAGCAGTTAAATCTACAGAAACAAAAGTTGAGTTAAAAGTAAGAAAGTTGCTTTGGGAGAAGGGAGTCAGATACAGAAAAAATGTAAAGACACTATTAGGTAAACCTGATATTGCGATAAAAAAACATAAAATTGTTATATTTATCGATTCATGCTTTTGGCATTTTTGCCCTATTCACGGTCATATGCCTAAGAGTAATCTTGATTATTGGACAAAAAAATTAAATCGAAATATTGAACGTGACAAAAGAATTAATGAGTACTATAAAGAACTTGGTTGGACGATTCTTCGGTTTTGGGAACATGAAGTAAATGCTGATACAAATGCTGTAGTAGATAAAATCCTCTTGTGTATTAAACCCAAAGTACCAAAACAGCCATACCAGTAATTCTACTGGTATGGCTGTCTTAACCCATTTTAATCCCAAGGTTCAATATGCCTGTAAAGGGTAGGAGGAACACCTTGCAGTGGGAGAAGGATTCCCGAGTTCCAGAATTCGTGTACTGCGATGGCGGATACAATCTAGATCAAGATCTGTTCTCGCCAATCATGGCCCAAGAGCTCTGGACCGAACAGGCTTATGTATTCGAGAAGGAAAAGGTGAAGTGCAGCGGTGAATATGTGATTCCAATTATCGAAGCGATGTTCTTCGGAGAAGAGCTTCATCTGAAAGCTGTTAATATGCAAAATAAAGGCGCTATTAAGGGACTTCCGGATGATATGGTCGTTGAAACGCAAGCTGTGGCTAACAAGAACGGTATTGAATTCATACCAATGACGGTTGAACTGCCAACTGCCCTTATTGGAACGATTCATATCCAAGGCACGATCCACAAGCTGTTGCTGGAAGCTTATGTAGAGAATTCGAAGACGAAGCTTCTGCAAGCGATTCTGCTTGATCCCCAAGCACCTACTTATTATCAAGCGTGCGCGATGATCGATGAGATGTGTGAGCTGCAAAAAGATATCCTGCCGAAGTTGGAGTGGAAGTAAGGAATGAGGAGTTTAATGAGGGCTTCTCATTGTTAAAGACTTGTCAGGTAAATTAATGTGAATGAAGAACTGTGTCGAATGGATTGCCAAATGGTCAAGACCCATTTCAGTATACTGTAAAAACATCCTATACTAAGCTATATGTTTCAAACTACTGATCCTTCTTAGCCATGAAAATGCCCCCCTGTAAATATTCATCGGATTAAAACACCAGGGTGCTTATCCAATGTCTACTATAAGGGGGGCACTTCAAATTGTTCAGGTTTTTTCTTGTAGTAATAATGAAATGAATAATACAATTAAATATTCTGCTGGTTTCTTTACCTATTTTATGCAGTTGCTTAGCTTTTTGTAATAATGGCAATAACAATTTTGGTTTCAAACCATGGACTTATTTCAGCTAGTTGACTAATGATTATTCATCAGGATATTACCAGAATGTTTTTTGAACAATTAGATCGTTTCTAGATATTTGGCTTATATGTATACTCTGAGGTTAATTTTATCGAAGACCAACCATGTGATTGACCACTACTAAATTTTACCCTCAATGAGATTTGTTCCTCCCTTTCGTTCCAGAATAAGGTGTTCTGTAATTGACTTGGAACGTTCCGAAGAACCTCTACATTGCTATTTACATTGGAGTGTTCAATGTAAAACGATTTATTTTGTTCATATGCAGTAATTACCATGAGTGCTTTCCCAAGAAGATTTTGAATACCTTTTCTCAAATTTTCTTGAGAGGCATGCTCCAATGCAGATCCAATTTCATTGGAAAGCTGTCTTAAGCACTCTTGCCTTTCCAAACCATTATCATATTCTGCTTTAACTTCAGCTACTTTACTGCTTAAATCCGTTTTAATATTAAAATAAGTGCTACTGAGTATTGTACCAATACCGGGGTTTTTAGTTGTGATTTTTTGTCCTATTTTCTGAATTGCCTTTAATGATATAAATAATTCTTCTACTTGGTTATTTTGTAGACGTAACGAGATTTTTAAGTCACCTGTATTTAATCTATCTTTTGTATAGATGTCAGCAACTAACTGTATCCCTTCAATTTTCAAAGCTCCTTTTTTTTGATATACGTACTCACTGATTATCTCCGCTGTTCTTTCTGAACTTAGTTGGATTGAAGCAGCAGTGTTGCTATCAATCTTAGATAAATAACTTTGCAAATAATTAGAGCATTCATTATCGTCTGCTTGAATAATAGAGGGATTTTTTTTTACGATCCAATAATATGAAAAGGCCTCATGACATTTCCCAACGGCATTACTTGTGTTTTTATCTCGAGAAAAATTAGTCTTTGCTACTATATCATCGATTTTATTTAGTGTTGAATAGTTATGATTGATATTCTGACTTTGGAAATCTTCCATTCTTTTGAATACTTCGAAGCTTGTGGCTAATTTTATAGATGAGTGAGGCTTATTTTCGAATTTAAATCGAAGGGTTAATGCCACATTTCCGTAGTGTATGCCAATTGTATTCCTTCCCTTTTTATAAACAATGATGTCAAAATATTCTGACATCTTTGGATTGAACTCCTCAATATTAATCTTCTTATTTTTTACTCTTGTAATAATGTTAGTTTGTTTTGCCATTAATAAGACATCGAATGCATTTTTAAAGCCTTCTCGATTGGTGTTGTAACTACGTTGTAATAGTGAGTAACAGTAGTCACGAATACTATATAAAAATTGGTCTCTACTTATATTACTTGCTTCATCGAATTGTGAATAAAGCGTTCTTACCTTCGCTTTTAATTCCCTTGTATTCGATAATGCTTCTGTATATACTCCTTTTAATTCAAGTAGATTATTTAGATACTGATTATATTCAATTTCCATGAATGAGTTGAATTCATTTTGTGTTATTTCATCCAAAAAATATTTTGATAAAAAGCTTTTTGATCCCAAGTTTTTTGGTTGTATAATACCGGAACCTTGAACAAAGAACAAGTTTATAGGGTATTCAATATTATCTTTAACAATAATTAAGTCATTGTGATGGTCTGAATTCTTTTGATAAAGTTTACATTCAATCTTAGAAGTAGTTGGGAATTTATCCCATATATATTGTGCCGTTTGGCGAGATTGATTATTTATGTTCTCAGGCCAAGTTCCTATCTTCAATTTATGTTGTAGTGCAGCGAATGTATCTTCTAAATGTTGATTCCCGATTGACTTTGATGTACTCATCTTTAATCCTCGTTTCTCCATTGTTCTTGGTTGTTTGAGATTATTATCTGATACTGAGATGAATGACTAGAATCTAATGTAATTATTTATTTTACAATAAAAGTGTTAGAAAATGATGTTACAGAGAACGTACAATATCTTTATAAGCAGATAAATGGAAAGCCGCAGAGATGGTTTCACGTTTAATTGCAAGTAAGCAGCATGAATATAAACACTGCACGTAATATACAATGTTTGGAATTATTTGGTGTCACGAATGCTTCGTCTCTTAAGAACTTGTTGTAGATAAATACATGACATGTAAGACTCGATTAATCACAGATATAAGATATTTAGTGTGTTTTCGATTAGAACGCTTGAAAAGTTATGATAATTGTCGTAATATTAATTGATGGGAACAAGTGTTCTTATCAAGTGGTTGTTATATATATTTGGACATTGACGAAAAATCGGTCCATTGTTTACAATGATGTTTATTGCGAATTTATGCAAGAACGTGTCGAAGGAGCGGTGAATGTGATTAAACTAGATCAAAGAGGTCGAGGTAAATATAAACCTGCTCCGGATTTAGCGCCTGAAGAAGTAAAGAAGGTATTGCTAGAAAAAATCAAGCAGGAAAAAGAGACGAAAGCCATAATAGATTTAGATGGGGAAATATTCTATAGAGACGATAAATTTAATGTGATTTCCTTATTTTGTGGAGCAGGTGGATTGGATCTTGGTTTTGAACTTGCAGGGCTTGAGGCAGTAATCGGTGAGAACGATGCGCTCCGTGCATTCGAGGATAAGGAACAATTCAATAAAGTTCGTGATAAAAGTTTGTTCCATACGGTTCTTGCTAATGATTTTTTTAAAGAAGCACTTGAGACCTATTCCTTGAATCTTAAGGACTCTGAACATACTAAAGTATTAAATGGGGATGTTCGGAAGGTGAAGCATTTTCCGAAGGCCAACCTTGTTATAGGGGGATTCCCATGTCCTGGATTTTCTGAAGCAGGTCCGCGTCTTATAGATGATGAACGTAACTTTCTCTATTTACAATTCATCCGATGCTTAACACAGTCAAAACCAGAAATTTTTGTTGCTGAGAATGTAAAAGGTATGTTGACATTAGGAAAAGGGGAAGTCTTTAAACAAATAGTTGAAGATTTCTCATCGGTTGGTTATAAAGTTCACTATCAAGATAAACCTCTTAATTCAAGAGACTATGGTGTTCCTCAACTGCGTGAGCGAGTTTTTTTAGTTGGAGTTCGTAAAGATATAGATTTTAAATATAAGTTTCCAGATCCAAGCCATGGTCCCGATTTAAGTAATCCATACAAAAATTTAGAGGATGCTATTGGTGATTTGAGAGATGACTGTGGGCTTTATTATGAGGGCTCATTCTCATCAATATATATGTCTCGAAATAGAAGGAAGAATTGGGATGAGCAGAGTTTTACGATTCAAGCCTCTGGTAGACAAGCGCCACTTCACCCAGGCGTTCCACCAATGGAATTTGTCGAGAAAGATAAATGGAAATTCAGTGATAGTATTGAAAATTACCGAAGACTTTCAATTAAAGAAATAAAACGAATACAAACATTTCCTGATTGGTATGAGTTTTCACCTCAAATTCCGACTAATAATAGCCATGTAGATAAAATCTATAAACAAATCGGAAATGCCGTTCCTGTGATGCTAGCAAGAGCGGTGGCACTTCCTATAGCTAAATGGGTTAAGGAATATATGAATTTAAATAATACTAATATTAAGACATATACAAGAACAAAGAGTGAGGATGAAAAGGTACTATAGGGTTTCTAATTATTTGAGAAAAGTTCTGATTTCAGTTTTTTGAATTATAAGTGATTGAAATACTATATCTATTCACGAGCTTTGAACAAATTACTGTTCAAGGCTCGTGTTGTTTCTACAAAAAATCTTTGGGTATTTTTATGATTTAGCTCAAGAGTTTTTATGAACATTTATTTTTATCATGTATACCAGTATTAGTGGATATTTTCTATGTGACAAGTATAGTTATCGAAAATTGTTAGTGGACCTATAGTTTATGCCTAAAAAAGGATCCGATATAGAAATGGGCAGGAGAAGCTATAATTATGTCGAACTTAGTCTTTAAGAACTTGTTAGAATTAGATTTCTAGGAGAGAGCTGGTAATACAGCTTATGTTCATAATTTTGGGGATGCCTGTACAAGCACAAACTCATCCAATTTGAGGCGTGGGCTGAATTCTGCTTTTTGACTTTTATCCTTAGAAAAAAGATAAACCTATGTGAATCAGTTTATAAAATGTTATGTCTTACTGATAGTCAAGAAATTCAGTGTAGAGTCAAACAGAGATCTAGCTAAGTTATTATATTATTCGCTATAAACAATAATCAAATGAATAAAAAACTACTTGGAATCGAGAAATCAGAGCTGGATGAATCAGTGGTTACAAATGAGCTAAATGAAAGTCGATGCTTATTATTGAGCTTAGCGTAAAGGGAAATTACAATAAAGCAACTGAATTGGGGATTCTTCATGACAATAACAAAAGAGTTTGAAATATGGCTAGTTAGTAATCAGAGAAAAAGAAATGGAGATACATTAAGTGCAAGCTCTGCCTATAAATATGCTCGTGCGATAAAAACGATTTCGGAGGAAATGATCAAGATAGGTATTCTTAAGAATGATCTCTACACTTTCATTTCATTAAATGATTTATTAAGGAATATTGAGCTTATAAAAGAAAATGAATTATTTATAGCCAAAAACAGTATCGGTCATAATATGTACAGTGTAGCCCTCGATCATTATATTAACTTTTTAAAAGATACAATATAGAATGAATTGTCATTCTATATTGTATCTTTTTTTGGATTGTTAACTTTAAACTGTACATATATTTTGAGGTGAAATATTTGAAAATCAGTTGGACTGGAATACACTTATGTTTTGTGTATTAGTTTTAGAGAGAGGTTCTTCGAGTGCGAATTCAGTTTAAATCCTTTGAACATAATTTCGGCTACGCATTATCTTAAGGTATCCTACCATGATTTTAGAAATCTCCGAGTTGAAGCTAGAGACTGAAGAAGATCTAGTAAAGTGGCGGGAACAACGGCGTGCCGGACATGTTAAAGTTGATTTGGACCATCAGCAAGTGGATCTAGCACAAAAGGTTCTTGGCATTCATGTGGAGTGATTTTATTTTCTATCCGAATCTGGTGCTCTAGCGATTACTTGAAATAGTAGAAATGGGACCTGGTTGCTTAGACCAGGTTCTTTATTGTGTAAGAAACAACATCCGACATATAAGATTGTGTTTTTTCAAAGGATACTAGAGGATTCTGTCGAAGTGATGTAGAAGGATGTCGATACAATATACAAAAAACAAATATAAGAAACCAAAAGTGAAGATACTATTGGGGAACCATGGAATCCTAGGAGATGCAAAATGCTGAAATTGAGACAATCATTAAGGACTAAGTTTCAAACTATAGTTTGGGCATTTAAAATTGCATGGAAAATAGATGGAAGAGTGCTGTCGCTTTGGTTAATTTTAAGTTTAGGTCTATCCATTCTTCCAGCAGTGGCCTTGTATTTTAACCAAGAAATTGTAACAGTTCTTTCTAATTTTCTTTCAGATGGAAGTGGAAACTTTAGTGAAACGATTTCAATCATCATTGTATTTGGAATTATTATTACATTGATGGGCTTATCTGCACGAGTAAATGGAGATTTAATTTATATGATGATGTATGACTCATACTACATTGGTATGCAAGAAATACTTATGGACAGCCTACAAAAAGTAGAGATAACAGATTTATTAAAAAGTGAAATTAATGATGAATACCGTTTTGTTGTCGGACGTGCTGGTTCTTTAACGGATTTAATGAGTAGTTTCTGTTCTATATCAGGTAAGATAGTCTCCATCGTTTCTTTATTAATTGTAAGCTTTAACACGTCAAAGATAGTCTTTATCATAACTCTTATATATGTTTTATTTGTGCTTGTCCTTAATTTTTCTTTTACAGAAAAAATAAGATGGGATGCACAAAAGGTAAGGAAAGATGAAAGAGCTGCTGCCTATTTCGAAAAGTTACCGTTAAATCCTGGAACAGCTAAGGAGATTCGCATATTTGGTAATACGGAAGAAGTAGTTAGACAGTGGAGGAAAGCTTTTAATAAGGTCAAGGCAAATAAAAATCAGCGTACATTTGATATAGAGCTTAGGAATTTTGTAAGTGGGATTGGTTTTTACATATTTCTAATAATAATGGTGACCTATTCTCTCTTCAGAGTAGCAAAAGGGGAAATGACTACAAGTGTTCTCGTCATGCTTTATATCTTATGTATGAATATATACTCAGCTTTGTCTGGATTGGCTAGAAATATAATGGTTTTTGATCATGGTTTGTTTGCTTTGGAAAGACAATATAACTTTTTTAAAATCGCACCAGTTCAAGAGGAAATAGTTAGGGATAAAGCAATTCCTAAAGCAAGCGATGAGATTCCTGTTTTTGATATTAAGAATTTGTCATTTGGTTATAAAAAATCAGAACCTATTATTAAAGATCTTTCCTTTAAGATAAGGGAAGGTGAGATTGTAGCACTTGTCGGAAAAAACGGAAGTGGCAAAACCACACTTACGAAACTATTACTAGGTATGTACAAGCCTGATTCTGGTTCTATGAAATTTTACGGGGTGAATTATTCAGCTTACTCTCCAGAGGAGATCCGTAATCAAATAGGTGTATTTTTTCAGGATTTTTATTTGTTTCATGCACCTCTTTTGGAAAACGTGGCCTATGGTGACATTGAAAGTATAAATGAGGAGGAAAAAATATTAGACGCCCTTAGGATGGGAGGCGCGGACAAAGTTCTTCAGAAACTACCCAATGGAATGAATACTTTGCTAGGGAAAAGTGTAGATAATAGAGGCGTAGAACTATCAGGTGGTGAAAAGCAACGAATTGGTGTTTCCAGAGCACACTTAAATAATAAGAAAATACTAATATTTGATGAGCCTTCCGCTGCTCTTGACCCAATTGCCGAAACAGAGCAATTTATGAACATTCGAAATAAACTCAACGGTCGGACAGCTATATTGGTCAGCCACCGAATAGGCTTTGCACGATTAGCAAATAAAATTATCATGATGAATGACGGGGAAATCGTTGAAATAGGAACACATGACGAATTGATCTTGAAAAATGGATACTACGCTAATTTTTTTCATCAGCAGGCTCAATGGTATGAAAATGAAAAATTAACAGAGGAGGGTTTGTCGTATGAAACAAATCAATAGTAGAGACAAAATAACCTTCCTTGAAACTATTGAAATAATCGGGAAAGCATTGAAGATAAGTATTCAGACACAAACTCGAATATCATTGCTTGTAAAGATATTAGGATTTGCAATGGCTTTTCTCCCGATGTTGATTTCAATTTCATTAAGGCATTTTACCGATCAAGTTCAAATGTTATACGGAAAGGGTATTGAGCAGATCAGTATTGTTTTAGGAACATTTGTTATTCTTGCAACATTGTACATTCTCCAGACATTATATACAGGTATTCAGAATTATTATTCAAGTGTAGATACAATGAATGTTCAAGAGTATATAAAAGAAACTATTATCCGCTGTACTTGCCAAGTCAAATATAAATACATTGATAACTACGATGATTTCAAGGAGAAACTTGTGTTTGCAGACACTGTTGCGGGGTACCGTGTAGCAGAAAGCATGCAAAGTATCATAATATGGATTCAGAATCTAATTACATTTTTTAGTATACTTTATGTTCTATTTGAAGTTAATGGTTGGATAGTAGTTACCTTAATTGTGACAGCTATACCAGCCGTTATATTGGCGTCAAAACAAAAAGATGAAGATTATCGTTTAAAAGCAAAATGGATGAAAGAAGGGGCATTCGTTATACACTATTTTCATGAATGTTGTGGTCAGTATACTTTAAATGAAGTCCGTTTTTTTGGAATATTTAACTTTCTGAAAGATAAATGGCGCCAATCTGCAGTAAGTTATATAAATGAAAAAAATAAGATGACAAAGGTGCATGTCCTATATAATTCTATTGCTGATATATTAAGAAACGGTGTTTTTATTGCGATTTTGTTGATTGTAGTATATGAAATATTTAATGACCCCGCTGTGGGTTTGGGAGCCTTTATGCTTGTACTGACATTGGCAGGACAGTTTCAAGAGGTAACGGCTAAATTGTTTATTGGAGCGGCGCAATTTATAGGCGATGTGAAGTATATGAAAGATTTTTTTGATTTCGAAAACATGGAGAAAGAAAATCTTAATGATGCAGCCCTCCCTTTTTCGACGGCAGATATCTGTTTTAATAACGTGAGTTTTACATATCCGGGATCAAAAAATCAAATATTGAAAAATTTAAATATTTCTATTAAACAAGGAGAAAAAGTTGCTATTGTAGGAGAAAATGGATCAGGAAAAACTACTTTTGTTAACTTACTAAGTGGTATGTATGAACCGGATAGTGGGACGATTACGATAAATGGGCAGCCTATTTCAAAGCATCTTTCCGAAGTAAGGCGTAGTTTATCGGCAGTTTTTCAAGATTTCGGAAAGTACGAGGCTACAATTCGTGAAAATATTGTTGTATCAGACAGTGGTAAACAGACTACTGATAGGGAATTATCGAAACTTTCAGAACATACAGGAGCATTAGAGTTTATTGAAAGTCAGCCTCACGGTTTTGATGAGGTTATTGGCACCTTTAATGAAGAAGGTAATAATCTTTCTGGCGGACAATGGCAGAAAATAGCAATTACACGTGCGGCTTATCGAGATAAAGTAAGGCTCATGATTCTTGATGAACCAACAGCGGCACTTGATCCCATAGCGGAAGCTGAATTATACCGTAATTTCTCCAGATTGACTGATGACAAGACGACAATTCTGATCTCTCACAGACTAGGAATTGCAAGTATTGTAGATAGAATATTAGTTTTTGATAATGGTCAAATAGTAGAAGACGGAGACCACTCGTCTTTGATGTCGATGGATGGTATATATGCGGATATGTACAGGAGTCAATCCATGTATTACGTGTAATACATGGATGGCTGCCATTTGCCTACAATCGAGATAGTACATCTACTAGAAAAGATCCCCAGAGAAAGCTATACTTACAGGAAGGAATAATCATATAAACACATCATGAGGAGAAGAGGACAACAGTGATGAACAACTTCATGGAAACGACGAAGGTGCAATACGACATATTTCCCACCCCTCAAGAACTGACTTATCTCGCAGGACAGTCTAAGATGACAGACCACGTTCATGTTATCGTGTCAGCAGATCTGAAAGCGGCTACATTGCCGCTGCTGCTTGATACGCTGACAACGCACGGATTCACATATACGGTGTCGGAACATGGGGTGCCGAGCCAGAGCAACATATACCTATGCGATGAGCAGAGTTCGGAGCTTGAAGCGATTGCTGCTGCGCATCCTGAACTCGCAACGAAGCTGAATCGGACTGAGGGCTATCGCCTCCTTATAAATGATAACGATATAACGATCGTCGGGCATGATCGCGAGGGCATTCATTATGGTGTTGTGACTCTCCGCAGCATTCTGCAGCAGTCTGTCGACTACGTACTCCAGAACTGCGCGATTACGGATTATCCCGAGATTCTATATCGCGGATACATCGAGGGCTTCTATGGATACCCTTGGAGCCATGAGGATCGCATCGATCTTATGCACTTCGGCGGTGAGCAGAAACTGAACACCTATATCTATGCGCCTAAGGACGACCCTTATCATCGCAAAGACTGGCGAGAGCTGTATCCAGCGGATAAGGCGCGGGAGATCGCTGAGCTCGCAGCAGCAGGCCACCAGACCAATATGAACTTCGTGTGGACGATCCATCCGGGCGATTCGATTGATTTGTCCTCTGAGGAAGATGCAAAGTCATTGATCGTGAAGCTGGAGCAGGTATATAGCTTGGGTGTGCGGCAGTTTGGCATTCTGTTCGACGATCTCGTTGGCGTGCCGAACGGAGTCGAGCAGGCTCAATTCATTAACCGCATCGATACAGAGTTCATCAAGGCTAAGGGAGATATTCGACCGCTCATCACGGTAGGAACACGCTACTGCGAAGCTTGGGGACCGTCGATGCAGCAGTATTTCAAGCCGTTTGTGGACACGCTGCATGAAGATGTCGAGGTCATGTGGACAGGCGCTGCGACGATGTCGAACATTGCGAAGGAGCAATTCGAAGCGCCTAGACGCGAGATCCATTCAACGAAGCAATTGTCCGTATGGTGGAACTATCCGGTGAACGATTATTGCGATGCGAAGCTGCTGATGGGCAAGATTCGCAATCTGAGCTCCGATCTGGATAACGTGAACGGATTCTTCGCGAATCCGATGAATCAGTCGCAAGCCTCTAAGCAGGCGCTGTTCTGCATTGCGGACCATAACTGGAACACGGATGCATACGACACCGATAAGAGCTACTCCGCCTCCTTCAAGGCACTGGCGCCAGAAGTGGCCGAGGATCTGGAGATCTTCGCCTCGAACTGCTGTTACGTTCGAGATAATGGCGGTGCGAGCGGTGAGTTCTTGTTCGATGAATCCTGGTATTTGAAGGATGACATAGCCGCCTTAACCAATGCCATGAAGCAGGGGCATGATGTGACAGCGTACGCGGATCGACTTCAAGCGCACTTTATTCGCATGGAGACAGCAGCCGATCATATCGAACAGCAATGTACGAACCAGAACTTATTGCACGAGTTGGCGCCGTTCTTGAAGGCGTTCCGACTCATGGCGCAGGCGGCACAGCGTGTGATTCATGCTGTTCACGCGCAGCGTGCAGGCGATTTGGCTGCTATGGACATGAACAATGAAGCAGCCTTCGAACTTCTAACCTTGATGCAGGAATGTAAGGTTCATCGTCTAAAGGAGGAGACTCCGCAAGATTTTACCGTCGATGTGGGGACCCTGATCTTGAAGCCGTTTATCTCGGACATGATCGTACTGACGGCTGTAGCAGCAGGAACGGAGCAGGCGCTCGCTGTGCCAAACTATGAGATGAAGAACATCGCTCTGCAATCATTGGGCGTGACCGCAACGGCTTCCCAGTCGATAAGTAAGGATATGGATGCGGATCAAGTCATTTCAGGCAAGATTAGCAGCGGCAAATGGTGTTCATCCGACCACAGACCGTATCTTACGGTCGATCTCCAGCAGCCTGTCACGGTGAAGCAGTATCGGATCGTGAATTGCGGTCATCCGGAGGCGAGCGAGAGCTGGATGTGGAGTACGAAGCATGTGCAGATCTTGGCTAGTATGGACGGCGAGAACTTCAGCATCGTGGATGAAGTCACGGATAATCAAGATGATGTGATCAACCGCATAATGTACGACGAGGTAACGGCGCGTTACTTCCGTTTGCAAGTGATGGAGCCTTCACAGATGAGTATGAATGGCGGCGGACATACGCGGATCTATGCATTTGAGTTATTTGATGATGCTTATCCTGATCATTCCGCTAAGGTGCTGACCTCCGACATGGTGATTAGTGCTTCAGGTGATGTCACGATCCGCAATGTGAAGAAGGGAGATGTCATTTCCCTATTCCACACGCTGGATGACCAGATACCATATGCGACAATCGAAGCAGCAGAAGATCATATAAACGAGGTTACGATAGAAGGGGCGGCGCTTCGAGCCAACAATGGCCGAATATTTGTGGAGAGAACGTCTCGCCATTATTTGCCGAGTGTGAGAACGTCTAAGAGCATAGCGAGATAACCTCGAAACTGCATTATATTTTATAGTAGAATCACTATGTGTTCATGCGAATGAATCGTAGTGATTCTTTTGTGAGCACTAGGGTACAATATCAGCTTGAGGTGAGCCGCATGAATATTCAGCAGATAGCCGATTACATGGAGAACAGCCCTGAACTCTATCGCATACTGAAGCACTGCCCTTATGAGATATTGCGGCAATGGAAGCTTATGCGGTACAAGAAGGGATCGATGATATTTCAGCAGGATGAGGTGTATGATCGATTCGGCATCTTGGTAGAGGGTCTCGCGGACATTAACGTGATCGGGGAAAATGGCAAGAAATACTCGCAAGCTACATATGCGGCAGGGGATATGATCGGCGAGATCGAGATTCATGATCTTATTCCATTTATCAGCAACGTTGAGGCTATCACTGATGTCGTGATGCTGAGCCTGCATCGTGATGATTTCTTAAAGTGGATCCAGCTGGACAGCAACTTTAATCAATATTTTATTCGCCGCGTGTTGTATTACAATTACACGATCTCGAAACGTGAGGGGACTAACATTCTGTATCCCCTTCACCACCGGGTATGTACTTATCTGCTGCGCTGCGCCCAACACGGGGTCCGGCATTCCGACGGAATAGCCATTGAGATCAATAAGCAGGAGTGGAGCCAACAATTTGCCGTTACACAGCGGAGCATTAACCGAATCCTCTTCAAGCTAAGAGAAGAAGGGATCATTGATATCCAGAAGCAGCAATTGCTGATTCGAGACCTGGGCAGATTGCAGCAGGAAGCTAAGCTGGAGGGTTAGCGGGGATTGGTGAAATACGATGCACGGAGGAGGGCGGGACAATTGTCCCGCTCGGTTTATGAAAACGCTATCAAACTATGTGGAATTCGTGTCGTTATCGGACTTTCGTCCTGTAAATCTCTCAGCCTGCTCCGCTATACTTAGAGTATGAAAGGCGAGGGCATCAGCGCTGGAAAAGGTAAAATGTAAGCCCTATCATCTCTAGTACAACTCGGATCATCCCAAGCCATCACAATGATATCATTTACTCAACACGAAAAAGGGGTGCTGCTTCTTATGATCAAACATCCGCTATTTGTCATCATCGCCAGCGTCATCTGTCTTGTAGCTGGTCTCTATCTCGACTCATCTTACATTGAGATTTTCGCATCGGTCGTCGGTGTTATTAACGTCTGGCTAATCGCGCGGCAAAAGGTTATTAATTTCTTATTCGGAGCAATCGCTGTTATCTGCTTCATGTACATTTACTTCACGACCGGGCTATACGCCATGACGATTCTGGCTGTGCTGCAGCTGTGGTTTAATATCTACGGTTGGTACTTCTGGAACAAAACGAAAGGCGCAGATGACAATACGCCGATTACGCGCTTAACACCAAAGCTTGTATTGATCTGGTCGATTGTGATCCTTGCGGCTACTGCGGTATGGTCGATCGTGCAGATTCAATTCACGGATGCGAGCAGCCCGTATCTTGATGCATTCATCGCGGTCGTCGGACTTGTGGCACAGTACTTCTTGAGCAAGAAAATATTGGAAAACTGGCACATGTGGATACTCATGAACGTCATTATGGTTGTCGTGTACTTCATATCAGGTCTATACGTTATGATCCTGCTGACGCTCATTAACACCTTTATCTGCTTCGACGGTCTATTCGAATGGAAGCGCGATTACAATACTGCTAGAAATAACAAAACGATCACAGAATAAGGAGGAGATCCTATGAGTTTTCATATCGAAGCTGCACCAGGGGCCATTGCCGACACAGTACTCCTGCCGGGAGATCCGCGACGCGCGAAGTATATCGCGGAAACGTATCTTGAAGATGCGGTGTGTTATAATCAGATCCGCAACATCTGGGGATACACCGGAACTTACAAAGGCAAACGCATCTCTGTACAGGGTACCGGAATGGGAATGCCGTCCATGTCCATTTATGCGACAGAGCTGATTCAAGATTACGGAGCGAAGCACGTCATCCGTGTAGGCTCCAGCGGGTCGTTGCACCCGGACGTGAAGCAGATGGACATCGTACTCGCTATGGGGGCGTGCACGAACTCGAGCTTGTACTCGCATATTTTCCGTCAATATGCGTACGCGCCGCTCGCGGACTTCAACTTGCTCAAGACCGCATATGATCTTGGCGTTAAGCTAGACAAGCCTGTGCGTGCGGGACTGGTATGCACGGACGACCATTTCTACGACAGCGATGAAGAGATGCAGCATGTGCTGGCGAAGCATCAGGTGCTTGCACAGGATAACGAGACAGCCGCCTTATATACGGTTGCTGCGCGTTATAATGCGAAGGCGCTGTCCATTCTGACGGTGACCGATCAGATGCTGACGAACGAAACGATCACGCCGGAAGAACGTGAGACGACGTTGAACGATATGATTGAACTCGCGCTAGAAACAGCGCTGCTGTTATAAGATCGCGCTAGCTGATCGCGAGTGAATAGATTACACCTCATGAGGGGCTGCTGAAGATAGCAGTCTCTTTTTTTGCCCATTCGCTCAATCGCCCATTCGCATTGCAACGGACACAGAAGCCGCTATTTGTGAACTTTATGGGGTTTGTTGGAGTTTAGCGGACACAGAAGCCGTTATTTGCTGCAAAATGGGCGATATGCTGCTGATTTCGCCCAAATAGCGGAACCACGGTCCGCTAGATTGGAGAAACTGCGGTTTTGGAGGCAAATAGCGGATCGTGTGTCCGCTTCCGCCTGTAAAGTGGGAACTCACAACGCCGCACCTCGCTTCCTCCCCTCACTATTTTCTCACATAAAGTCCTCTACTATATTTCTTGTCTTCTAAATTATGGTATCATCTGCTTACGAGCTGAAGGGGGGACAGTATGCAGGATAATAGCGTTCACGATGAATTCTCGTCTAAACAAGCACAAGGAGTATCAAAGAAATCTGTTCGATGGGGGTTTCTATTGCTTGGTGCTATGGTTGCAGGTGCATTTATTATGGTCCTAACAGGAACGATTCCCGGGATTGCCGGAATAGGCGGATCAACAGAAACTAGCAAGAATCTACCTTCGATAAGCATCGTAATCAATAGTCTGGGCATGAGCTTTCCGTACGGTATGGATGAGAACAACAATCCGTATCTGAAATACATAGAGGAAAGTAGCGGAACCAATATTCAGGTTGCCATCCCTCCTCCAGAAGTATATAAGGAGAAGCTTGATGTCATTATGTCATCTGGCAAGCTCCCTGATATGCTTCATACCTATGAATCGGTATGGTTCGACAACTATGCGAAGCAAGGGGCGCTCATGCCGCTTGATGATTGGATCGATCGGTACGGTCCACATCTGAAGGAGAAGATTCCGGAGGAGGCGTGGGATCGCGTACGTTACGGTGGCAAAATATATGCGGTACCGAGTTTGAATGAGGTTAGCGGTATTGAGCTCATGTATGCGAGAAAGGATTGGCTCGATCGGCTGGGGTTGAAGCCCCCCGTTACGATTGAGGAGTACTATGAGGTCATAAAGGCCTTCACGCTGGACGATCCCGACGGCAATGGCTTGAACGATACGATCGGACTTACGATTACATCGGAGATGGGGCGCTCCGCGCCGTTCTTCGGCGCTTTCGGAACGCAACTGGAAAGCTGGTTTGAGCGAGATGGACAGCTGGTTAACGGCAGCATTATGCCGGAGACGAAGCAAGCCTTAGACTATCTGGCCCGTTTATATCAGGAGGGGCTGCTGGATCGCGAGTTCCCCTTGAATCTGCACAATAATCTGAATGAGAAGATTGAGAATGGAACGGTAGGGCTGTTCTCCGCCACCTGGTACGATACGCGCGGTCCGATCGCCGCGAATATGAAGAAGGATCCGAACGCGGAATGGATAGCGCTTGCATACCCGACTGGACCTAACGGGCAGAAGGGCGTTTACAATCAGGATATCATTCGCGGCTATAATGTGATTCCGGTTGAATCGAAGCACCCCGAGCAAGTCATTCGAATGCTGGACTTTATAGCTCAGGATTACAAGAACTTGAAGCTAGGCTTTGAACATGAGATCTGGTCCATGCAGGACGGTCGCATGGTGACAAACTTTGAGATGCATGACAAGCATTTATATAGAGGAATCTATCAATCTCTCGTTGATGTGCCCGACACGGAACTGTTTAAGCAGAGGCTTGATTCGCTCGGGGACTTCAACCTATACGACAATCTGCAGAAGATTAACAGCAATCTCTACACGAACCAATTCTACGGCGTCCCGACTCCTGCGATGAGCAAATACGACAAGCAGCTGCGGGATCTGGAGCACGATACGCTGATTCGAATCATTATGGGACTCGAGCCGCTCGATTCTTTTGACAGCTATGTCGAGGAGTGGAAGCTGAAGGGCGGGGGCAAGATCACGAAGGAAGTAAACGAATGGTACCGGAATCGAGCCAGCAGCGGATCGGCAGGTGTACCAAGTGAGTAATCTATTCTATTGGATGAAGGAACGGTATGCACGCAATATCCAGACCAAGCTCACCAGTTACTTCTTGCTCATATTGCTGCCGCTTGTGGTCGTCAGTTTATTTGCGATCGAGCGCTCTCGAGATATCTTGTATGAGCAGGCGGTTGAACGGACGGAGGTAGCGTTGTCTTCAGCCATGAACTACATTGATCTGGCATTGCAAAATGTGGAGGAGATCTCAACGCTGATCGCAGCCGATACGGGTATCCTGAAGCTGTTGGAAGGGAACAGCGCTGATCTGGGTCCGGAAACGATCGTCAACTTCTCGCTCATACTCGATCAGTTATCCAACATGAAGGCTGTAAACCGTTTCGTATCGCAGATCGCCATCTATCATCAGGCCTCCAACATGGTCATCTCAACTAATTTCGGAGGACGGAGATTAAAGTCGGAGCCGCTGCAGGAATGGATGGTCGAGACCGCCCGTGCAAATGGGACGGGGATCAGCTATATCCTGCCAGATGCGCTAGTTGCCAAAGATATAACATTCGGCAGCATGGTAGGCACCGATAGCGTGTCGCTGGTTCGTTCGATGGACTTATATAACACGGAGCGAGCATCGAATCTGCTCATCATTACCTTCAACAAGAGCAAGCTGCTGAACGTGATCCGCACGCTTCTGCCCTCCGAAACAGCAAGCATATCCTTATATAATGAAAAAGGAGAGCTTGTGGTCGGCACCGGCAGCATAGATGAGACAGCTGAACCGCCGCCTATATCGGATAAGGAGATGGAGGTTTCAGTCGACTCCCAGTACTCCACCTGGCGGCTGACGTTGATCCAGCCGAAGAAGGAACTGTACGTAGAGACCGATCTATTGCGAATGTTCACGTTTACGATTATCGTGATCAGCATTCTGTTGGCGATCGGGATCTCCTGGATCGTGTACAGCGGAATCGCCTCGCCGGTTCATAAGCTAACGCGCGGGATGAAGCGGCTCCGTAGCGGGCAACTGGACTTCCAACTGGAAAATAATCGAAGAGATGAGTTTGGGTATCTGCTCGAATCGTTTAATCAGATGGTGCTGCATCAGAAGCACTTGATCGAGGATCATTATGAGCAGCAGCTACGGTTAACGACGACCGAGCTGAAGTTTCTTCAGTCGCAGATCAATCCGCATTTTCTATACAACACATTGGACTCTATCTATTGGACCGCCAAAAACTATGAAGCGGAAGAAATCAGCGAAATGGTCATGAACCTGTCGAAGTTCTTCCGACTCAGCTTAAACAAAGGCAAGGAAGTGTTCACCATCGAAGAAAGCCTCGTTCATCTTCACTATTACATTCGCATCCAGCAGCTTCGCTTCTTAGACAGCTTTACGGTCGAATATCGAATAGCGGATGAAACGAAGCAGATCCCGATTCTTAAGCTGCTGCTGCAGCCCTTGGTCGAGAACGCAATTCTGCACGGCATGGAGGGCAGAACTTCCGACGGTCGTCTCATCATTTCCAGTTGGATTGAGCATGAGAACATGGTGTGCATCAGCGTGCAGGACAATGGGCAGGGATTGGAAGAAGACAGACTCCATTATATACAGGGCGAGCTGATGAAGATCGGCTCGCACAGCGTTCCATCTCTAACGCAGGATGAGGGGCATGTGAAGGATTTATTTGGGCTGCGCAACGTATTTATCCGAATGAAGCTGTATTACGGCAAGGAATCTCATATCGAGATCGACAGCTCGCTGGGCATAGGTACAACGGTAACCGTCAAGATTCCGCTGGATCGATGCCGCGAGAGCAATCCGCATGTAATAGATCAAGAAGTGACGGAAGGGGAACGGCAGCTATGAACCTGATGATTGTAGAAGATGAGCCGCGGCAGCGCAATGCGCTGGCTCATAACATTCCCTGGGACAAGCATGGAATCGAAGTTGTGGGGCTCGCATCGAACGGACTTGAAGCCTTGCGGCTGGTCGAGTGGAAGAAGCCGGATATTATGCTGATCGACGTGCAGATGCCGGATATGGACGGACTCACTTTGATTCGCAAGCTCAGTGAACAGAAGGACGTAAGGGCTTCCATGAAGATCGTCATTCTAAGCGGTCATGACAACTTTGCCTTTGCGCAGGAAGCGATGAAGCACGGAGTATCCAAGTACCTGCTTAAGCCGGCTGGAGAAGAGGAAGTGCTGGAAGCGATTCTGGATGCGAGACAGCAGCTTCGAGAAGAGCTCGACCAGTGGCAGTCCAAGGCGGCGCTTGAACAGAAGTGGAAGGAGCATCTGCCTCATTTGCAGCATAGCTTCTTCTACAATTGGGTGAACGATAAGTATACGATCTGGGAAGTATTGAAGAAGAGCAAGGACCTATTTATCGACCTGAAGGAAGACGATCAGTTCGGAATAACGGTCGTCGATCTTGATCCGATTCCGGATCACGAGACCCGATTCGGCGCCAATGATAGAGCCCTCTTGCAATTCACGATCCAATGCATCGCGAACGAGCTCTTAACTCCGCCTTCCTGCTGGGTATGTGCTGATTCGAAGAACGACCTGCTGCTTGTGTTCCAAGTACAGGAGGGGCAAGATCCGAATGACGCCATGCTCCATATCAATGCTTCCACTGTTAAGCTGCTCTCTCATATACGAGAGGTGCTGAAGCTAACGGCGAGCGCGGGAATCTGCGCAGCGGTCGGCGGCATCGAAGAGATCAGTCAGCTGTACTCGCAGGCGTGCAGCGCTCTGCAGGAGCGGATCCTATACGGGCATGATATCGCTATTCCTTATCGCAAAGAGCCCAAGCGAGGCAAGCAAGGACTGCTCACTCAGTCGCATATGGAGAAGACGCTGGAGATCGCTCTGGAGACTGCGGATGAGAGCAAGGCGCTGCAAGCATTATTTGAGATATGGGAGGAAGGCGCCAGCAGATCGGAATCGGCAGATGAAGTGCATGAAGCCGTTCTGTACTTGAGCAGCCTGTTCGTTCGTATCATTCAGAAGCAGGGGTGGAGGGTCAGCAGCGTCGTAGCGGATGACATCGTTTATTTTCAAAATGTGAAGCTGTTGAACTCGAAGGAGCAGACGCGGTCTTGGCTGACGCGAACGGTCAAGCACATTATCGGCTTCATGCAGAACCAACGAAGAACCGCCAGCAACCAGCTGGTAAAGGAGATTCTGACGATATTGGATCAGGAAATGGATCAAGAGATCACGCTCCATAACGTCGCGGATCGCTTGTATGTGAACTCCTCGTATCTGAGCCGATTGTTCAAGCAGGAGATGGGAGTTGCCTTCTCCGCCTATGTCCTTGAACGCAAGATGGAGCGGGCGAAGGAGATCCTTCAGGAAGGACTGAAGGTGTATGATGCGGCTCGGTTGGTCGGGTATCGCGATGTCAGCTATTTTACAAAAGTATTTCGAAAATATTGGGGAGTCAATCCCGGCGAAGTTAAACCTTAAAAGATAGAAGATGGGCCTGAATGTCGTCTGATTAGACGCGTTCAGGCTTTTTTGCGCTTGCTGCAGGATGATTGCCGCAAAGAGAACATCAAACTACCAAAAATAGTAATGAGTCTCTCCTACTCAGCAATAGGTGTTGATTTTACAATTAATTGTAACGGAAATGTAAATCATGCCTAGAGGGGGAAGCCTATGAGACCAATGCTCGATAAGCTGCCAGTGCCCAATACACGACGAAGTTATCTGGGTCGGCTATGGTCGGATATATGGAAAGAGTGGGAGCTATATGCGCTGCTCGTCCCGGGATTATTGTTTTTGCTGCTCTTTAAGTACACTCCGATGTACGGCATTATTATCGCGTTCAAGGATTTTAATATATTTACAGGCTTTGCTGACAGTCCATGGGTTGGGCTGAAGCACTTCGAGAGGCTGTTCACCTCCCCTGATTTCTCGGTAGTACTTATGAATACGATCATTATCAGCTTGCTGAAGATATGCATTCTGTTTCCGCTACCGATCGTTATCGCGATCATGCTGAATGAGATGAAGAATATGATCTTCAAACGGTCGATCCAGACGATCATCTATCTTCCGCACTTTCTGTCATGGGTTATTGTCAGCGGACTGTTCATAGACCTCCTGTCTACTAACGGCGGTCTCGTGAACAAGCTGCTCATCTCGTTGAATATGGAGCCGATCGCGTTCTTTCTCGACAACAGTGTGTTCCGCAGCGTCCTCGTGACTTCTGCGGGTTGGAAAGAGACAGGCTGGAGCACCATCGTATACTTGGCCGCCTTCACGACGATCGATCCGCAGCTGTATGAAGCCGCTAAGATCGACGGCGCGGGCAAGATGAAGCAGCTGTTACATGTGACGCTGCCTGGTATCGCGCCGATTATCGTCCTGATGTTCATATTAAGGCTCGGCAGCATTATGGAGGCCGGCACTGAACAGATTCTGGTCATGTATAATCCCGTTGTGTATAAGACATCCGACGTTATCGGCTCCTATGTCTATCGAATGGGGTTAGGCAATCAAGACTACAGCTTTACTACAGCGGTGGGGCTCTTTGAATCTGTCATATCGTTCGCGCTTATTATTACGGGCAATGCGTTAAGCCGCAAGTATCTGCAGCGGGGAATCTGGTGATGAAAGGGGAGCAGACAATGGCGGAACAACATGCTATTAGCAGCAATCGATCAGATCGCTCAAAGCGAGGTATCAAGACTTCATTTGGCGAGAAATGCTTTGCAGTAATTAACTATGTGTTTTTTACGCTGATGGGAATTACCACCTTGCTGCCCTTCGTCAATCTCATCGCTAAGTCCTTCAGCAGTGAGGAGGCGGTTATCTCTGGGAGTGTTGGTTTGCTGCCCGTAGGATTCCAATGGGGGACTTACGAGTACGTGCTGCAGAATTCGATGTTCTTGAACTCATTCAAGACATCGGTGCTGTTAACGGTCGTCGGTACGTCGCTAAGCTTGTTTATGACGACAATCTCGGCTTATCCTTTGTCGAAGATCAGGCTTTGCGGGAGGAAATGGCTGCTGCTTATCTTCATGTTCACGATGGTGTTCAGCGGCGGTTTGATTCCTACCTATCTGCTTATGCACAATTTGAATCTCATCAATACGTTACCGGTACTGTTCCTGCCCGCGATGGTCAATGTATTCAACATGCTGATCATCAAGAATTACTTTGAAGGCTTGCCGGATGCGCTTGAGGAATCTGCGAAGCTGGATGGCGCGGGGAACATCCGGATATTGATCTATATCGTACTACCGCTTTCACTGCCGGTGCTCGCTACGATCGCATTATTCTTCGCGGTGGCGTTTTGGAACGACTATTTTGCCGCGATGATCTATATTACCTCTCCTGAATTGAAGCCGCTACAGTTGTACTTAAAGGAGCTATTCGTGTCTTCCAGCGGGGAATTCCTGAAGGACAATGTGGATGCAGCACTGAATGTTACACCGCAATCCATACAGGCATCCTCTATTCTGCTCGCTACCATTCCAATCCTGCTGGTATACCCGTTTCTGCAAAAGTATTTTGTAAAGGGTGTGCTGGTTGGGTCGGTTAAAGGTTAATTCTGTTCGCGCAAAGGATGGTGATGCTGCCGACTAAGGCCAATGTGAATGTGTATGTGCAGGTATAGAAGACTATCATTCCAAGGAGGTCAGATCATGAAGAAGAAATATGCATGGATTTCCGCTATTCTCGTATTTACCTTAGCTGTCTCTGGCTGCGGCGGTTCGACACAAGGCTCGGGAGGCGGCGGCTCCGGTAAGGGCGGAGATTCCAAGTCAGAGCTCACGATGCTCATGCAGTATAGCTTGTTTGATCCAAACACAGAATTTCCGGGGAAATATATAAGCGAGAAGACCGGGTACCAAGTTAAATATGAGATGCTACCAGCGGAAAATCCGGATGAGAAGCTGAACCTGCTCGTAGCGAATAAAGAGAAAATTGACATTATGAAGCTGAATGCCGCGCAATTCTACAGTCTCGCGACAGCGGGGGCTCTGGAGCCTTTGGATGATCTGCTTGCGGCAAACGGCAACTATATTAATCAAGCGATTAAACCGGAATCCTGGGGAAGTGCGACTATTAACGGTAAGAAGTATGGGATTCCTGAAACGGGAGCAGGCGTTAGCATCGGTGAAGAGCTGGTTGTGCGACAAGACTGGATGGACGAGCTGGGCTTGCAGCTACCGACGAATACGGATGAGCTGTATAACGTGCTGAAGACGATCAAAGAGAAGAAAAATGTGATCCCTCTTACGGGCGGTAAGGAGGCCCTGTACGGTGATATTGCGACAACGTTCGGCGTCTTAACGGAATGGAAAGAGGTAGACGGTAAACTCGTGCATAAGGCTGAGCTGCCGGAAATGAAAGAATATCTCGCATACATGAATAAGCTGTATAGCGAGGGATTGCTCGATTCGGAAATGCCGATCAACACCGGCGCTAAGGCGATTGAGAAGTTTACAAGCGGCAACGCGGCTATGTTTAAGCTCGCTTGGTGGAGTTCAGGGAGCGCGATCGCTGCGCTGAACAAGAACTTCCCGGATAATAAGGTAACAATCATACCTTATCTGAAGAACAAAGAAGGGAAAGCGACTGTAGGCGCAGTTGCCAATACTTCTTGGTTCATCGCGATTCCGAAAGCCTCGAAGAATAAAGAAGAAGCGATGAAATTCTTGAACGCGAAGCTGGAGCCGGAAACGTTCAAGGGAATCGCGATCGGGCAGGAAGGCGTTCATCATGAAGTGAAGGATGGCAAGTACTATCCGATTCTGCCTAAATTCAATGATGAGCTGAACAATGCGAGTGCCTTCATAACGGGCGTAGATGAGACGAATTATCCAATTTACTGGCAGGCGCGTGTTCGGAAGGATCCTATTCTGCAATCGTACTTTGAGAATTTTCAGAAGAACGCAGAGGGACTCGTTGTGGTCGATCCGATGTCATTAGCACCGCCGATTGAAGCAGTCTCAAAGAACACGCTGAAATTGACGAAGCTGCTTGAAGATAACATGCTGACGTTCGTTACCGGATCAGAGCCGCTCTCGAATTATGATAAATTCCTGGAGCAGTGGAGAGCGGAAGGCGGAGCCGATATGGTTAAGGCGGCTAATGAGTGGTACCAATCGACGAAGTAGGGAATTAGGCTGCCGTAGTAGTGATGTAGATAACATGGGCACAGCTGTTGGAGGGGACTCCGGCAGCTGTGCTTTGTTTGTTGAGCCGGAGGGATGCTAGATGGGTGGGTTTAGTGTAAATGATTGAATCTAAATGTACAGTATTGAACAAGAAAAAGTGTACATCTTTAAGTTAGCATTTATAGTTTTTCCCCGTTACAGCGAGCGAAACTTGCTGGTTAGGTGAGATAACGGGGAAAAACCGTGTTACAGAGACGAGGCTGTGTGCTGATAGGAAGGGCTGAGACGTCGAAAGCTAGTTTTGGGTCCGAGACGTCGATATTGACGTCTCGGGTGTGGAATCGAGCTCGTCAGGAGGGTTTAGAGGGCTGAGACGTCGAAAAAGTGCATCTCAGCCCGCAAACGAGCTGATTTTGGGTCTGAGACGTCGATATTCGACGTCTCGGGCAGTGAATCGAGCTCGTCGGTAGGGTTTAGAGGGCTGAGACGTCGAGAAAGTGCATCTCAGCCCCCGAACGAGCTGATTTTGGGTCCGAGACGTCGATATTCGACGTCTCGGGTATGGAATCGAGATCGTCAGGAGGGTTTAGAGGGCTGAGACGTCGAAAAAGTGCATCTCAGCCCGCGAACGAGCTGATTTTAGGTTTGAGACGTCGATTTTCGACGTCTCGGGTATGGAATCGAGCTTGTCAGGAGGGTTTAGGGGCCTGAGACGTCGAAAATGTGCACCTCAGCCCGCAAACGAGCTGATTTTGGGTCTGAGACGTCGATATTCGACGTCTCGGGTGGTAAATCGAGCTCGTCAGAAGGGTTTAGGGGTCTGAGACGTCGAGAAAGTGCATCTCAGCCCCCGAACGAGCTGATTTTGGGTCTGAGACGTCAATATTTGACGTCTCGGGAAGTAAATCGAGCTCGTCAGGAGAAAAATGGCGCCTATACGGAGTGAATCGAAGGCCATTTCAGCTCAAAGCCCTCTTGAACCAACCGCTTCTGGAAGCTGTCGAGCTCTGTCTCATTGTTGCGGACTGCAGTTGGATTAATCCCGTGATCCAAGCAATAGCTCGCGCAATAGCCTGCTGCCTCTCCGATGTTCCATTCCACAGGGTGAAGACGGTAGCAGCCGTTCGTAATATGTGTTACACCCAGATTCTTGCAAGCCGCAAGCACATTGGTAACTCGCTGCGGGATTAGGCTGCCGAGCGGAATCTGAAACGGAAGTGAAGAGATATCAATGTACGGCCGATTACATGTACTCGGATGCAGATCGATCCGGTAGCAGCCGATACCGACGGAATCGTGAAACTCCTCGGCTTGCCCGCTTGGTCGGCAGGCTGTTGCGACGTGCTGCTCAAGGACCGTGAACTCGGCTTGAATCCTTCTGGACTCTCGGATGTAAGGATACATCGCCAAGCCATCTTCGGTACCGACGACATCTGGACGCAATCGCAATCCTGGATATCCTTGCTTGTCATCCGATCGCGGCGCTTCCGTCTGCAGCCAGTACAGCAGCGAGAGCGACAGCTGCTTAGCCTGATGCAAGTGCAAAGCGCGCTCCTCCTCGCTTACATCTATGATCGAGCCCAGCCAGTAATCATTCTGCGGCCAATTCACCAGAGAGATGGAGCTGCGATAAGTTCCCTCTTGAAAATGCTGATGGTTCAGAATCTGCCTATAATGAAACAAGGAGAATCCAACGGTTGCCGTAAGCAGCTCATATTGGACTGGCTCCATCGTCGATGGTATAACGCCCTTCAGACTGAGCAGACGATCAGGCCAGAAATCCGGCTTATAGCTGCGCCAGAAATCATAAAGCTCCGGCTTGGCTATCGTATGATCCTCGCCTTCTAGATAATCTACCGCGAAGCAATAGGTGAAGCCCTGCATATCCATCGGCAGCGGATCCCCATCTACCGCGTGCGGCTCTCCGGTCTGCTTCATCGATTCTGCTCCCGTGACATATTCGATGCCAGCGAGAGGCAATAGATCTCCGCATTCCGTCGCGTCCAGATAGAACGGGGCGAGCAGAACAGTCCGTTCCTCTGTCGCAAGATCCCTTACGGTTACGGCGCTTACCTTATCGCCAGATGTCTCAGCATGATCAAGGACATGGCCATACAGAATACGCAATCGCCCACTATGTATGTAAGGGGCAAGCATCTGCTGCAAAACAGCGAGCGCAGCGCGAGGCTCGTGGCATAGCCGGCTGACGACACCGCTGCCGGGGTTCAAGTGCTGGATCGCTCTGGCTTCAGCCGTCATAGGGAAGTGCTGTCGGTAATAGCTGCGCACCCCTTCGCGAAATTGCCGATAGCTTCTCGTGCAGCCAAAGGATTCGATCCAACGATGCTCGTCAGGCGGCACGGCCTGACTAGTCAGCTGCCCGCCGATCCATGAGGTTTCCTCCGTCATGATCACGGTCTTGCCGGATCTTGCAGCCGCAAGAGCGGCGGCAGTACCGCCCGTTCCTCCGCCGATGATGACGATATCGGCTTGCATTTCTCGTCGATTCATACTGCAACTCTCCTTAATGAACGTATGATAAAGCTGAAATCGTTAAAGCATATGCACATCCTTAAAGATAAAATCATGCTGTCAGTCTCGTGGCAGTCATAGAATTCATGTATGAGCTACTTTCATTGTAGAAACTCCCTTAGGGGAATAGAAGGGTATAGGGATGACCATTTATGGTAATCTGATGCGTTCTTGCACCGAAGCGTCATCACAAGCCTTTACAAGTATGAAATGGATTCCATATAGTTGAGATAGCATCTATGATCGTAACCGGAACGTTAAATAGGAGAGGATGGATGAGATTGCAGCCGACTCATAGATTCACAGGTAAAGCAGATGTTTACTCCCAATACCGCCCAGGATACCCAATGGGATATATCGACTACTTGATCACATCGAATGGGCTGACTCCTGATCGTATCATTGCGGATATTGGCGCGGGAACGGGCATATTAACGCGGCAGCTGCTTGATAAAGGGTTGAAGGTCATAGCTGTTGAGCCCAATGACGACATGCGAGCGATTGCGGAGGAGGCGTTACATCGCTATCCGAACTTCAGCTCTGTCAAAGGAACTGCTGAACATTCAGGACTCGCCGATCACAGCGTCGATCTGGTCACAGCAGCGCAAGCGTTTCATTGGTTCGATCAGGAGCAATTCAAGGAGGAATGCAAGAGAATCTTAAAGCCAGATGCGCCTGTAGCCTTGGTGTGGAACAGCCGAGATTCCTCCAGTGAGCTGGTAATAGAGAATGCTAGAATCTGTAAGGCATATTGCCCTGCCTTCCAGGGCTTTAGCGGCGGAATAGAAGAGACGCCCGAGATATACGAGCGGTTCTTTAGAAATGGAGAATACGATTATCATATAGTGGAGCATCCGATAGCATTCGATAAAGACAGCTTTATCGGTCGCAATCTTTCCGCTTCTTATGCGCCCAAGTCCTCAGATGCACTGTACGAGCCGTTTGTTGAAGCAATCACCGCTTTATTTGACAGCTACTCTACTGAGAACCAATTAATTATGCGCAATCTGACTAGAAGCTACATAGGAAGAGTATAAGTGAATCCATACAAGTATTAGTATTTCTTTTGAATTACAAGATGGGTCACCTGGCTTGATGTGGAAGCTGCAACATCTAAAATACCTTCAGGATAGACTGGTTTATGCACGAGTTGGTCGATCGTACGCCAAGTCAGCTTTACTTCTAGGTGTTCATTATGTATGAGATCATCCTGGGTATCCTTCAGTTCAACAGAACACCAATGGATTAAGGTACACTGGTGCACTTCCTTCCCTTCATACTCAATAATATTCTCATTCACACAAGCAAGCTCACCGATCGTTGCCCGCAAGTCGAATTCTTCTATTAATTCTCTCTGAATCGCAGCGGCTGCTGTCTCACCGAATTCGACACTTCCACCTGGTAGACGATAGAAGCTTTCCTCTAAGTCGCACTGAACAAGAATTCTCGTTCTATCTTCATTTGTAATTAGTCCTTCTGCTCTCAATAAAGGCTTATTCACATAACCACTCCCCACATAGAATATAGAAGGCTGGTGTTCTAGCTAAGACGAACGCCGCCTTCTGCAAATACCTGCTGATACAGCGCAACGAATTCCCGATACATATCATAATCATGGAGACGCTTGAGCGCTTCGGTTAGTCCGCTGTAATACCATTTTTGAGCGTCCTTTCCTTGATTGAACCGATCCCACAGCGCATCACCAACGATGCTATAGTCTTCAGCAATAGAGCGCATGTTAGACAATTTATCAGCACAAGCAAGCACCAGCTCTCGGACAGAGGCTTCAGTTGAGAGATAATCGAGGGTATGCTGCTTCCGCTCATGCCATGTCTTGCTCTTATCCTCAGAAGCGCCTTCTACAAGCGAAGCGACGTCCTCGCCAAACTCTAGTGTTATATTTTCAATCGTAATCAGAGTATCTTCCACCGTATCATGCAGCAGTCCTGCACATATGACTTGAGTTTCAGCGCCAGCAGCAGTTAAGATCTGTGCCACCTCAAAGGGATGAACGATATAAGGGGTGGTTGTGCCTTTCCGAAACTGCCCAGCATGAGCAATGGCCGCAAATTGAATTGCTGTGTGAAGCATCATATTTGGCTGAAATGATGGATCTGTATTAGGGGATGATACCATATGAGACTCACATCCTTTTTTTAAAATGGCTGCTGGTTATCAAGTTCATTGTCCCATAAACAGGTCAATGAAAGGAAGAGCTAACGTCAGATAATGTCTCTTTATCTGCACACGTTAAACTTGTATACTGATGAAGTGAAAATACATATCTACTGGAGGGTTAGACATGAAAATGATGCCGTTAGAGCAAAGAGGAATTCATACCAATCGGCTTATACTAGGATGTATGCCGTTTGGCGGAGGGTGGAACAGCGACCCTATCACGCAAGAAGATGTATTGAAGGCGGAGAAAGCAGTTGATGCTGCTCTATCCATCGGAATCACCATGTTTGACCACGCCAATATATATACAAGAGGGAAGGCGGAGGAAGCATTCAGCCGCATCTTAAAGAGCAGACCTGGAATGCGGGATCAAGTGATCATTCAATCCAAATGCGGGATTAAGCTGGCTGAGGGCGACACACCAGGAATGTTCGACTTCTCTAAGGAAAGCATTCTAGCAACCGTAGATGGATCCTTGAAACGGCTCGGCGTAGATTACCTGGATACGCTGCTTCTGCATCGCCCAGATCCGTTGATGGAGCCTGAAGAGGTCGCTGAGGCGTTCGGTCATCTTAAAGCTTCGGGCAAAGTTCGTTACTTCGGCGTATCCAACATGAACGCGGCTCAGATCAGCTTCCTGCAGCAGGCGATTCCAGATCAGCTTGCTGTGAATCAGCTGGAGATGAGTCTGGCTCGCGTGGATTGGCTCGATCAGGGAATACATGTGAATCAGAAAGCGGGCACATCCGTGAACTTCGCTGAAGGATTGATGGAATACTGCCAGATGAATAAGATTCAGATTCAAGCGTGGGGTCCTCTGGCACAGGGGCTGTTCTCTGGAAGATCTGTTGAGAATGAGTCGAAGTCGGTGCAGGATACGGCGAAGCTGGTGAGCCAGTTGGCGGCGGAGAAGGAAACGACTCCAGAAGCTATCGTGCTTGGCTGGCTGATGAAGCATCCAGCGATGATCCAGCCTGTGATCGGCTCAGCGAATGCGGAGCGTATCCTGGCTTGTCAGGATGCGGAGCGTCAATCGAAGCTGATGACGAGAGAAGAATGGTATCGTCTATATATTGCTTCGCGTGGAGTACCGATGCCATAAGCGGAATCATGATGCGTTAAAGACAAAGGCGTTCAGAGCGGACTATGCTCTGAACGCCTTGTTCGTTTCTTCGCGCGAAGTTACATGCTGCTTATCGCGCTTGCGCCATCTGCCCAGAAACGCGAGCGTCTTGGCATCGATGAAACGATAGAATAGATGCGCAGCAACGAAGATAAGTACAAGCGAGATGATCGTAGTCAGCAGTACATTGACTCCATACGGAAGCGCGGGGTTCATTTTCAGAAACAGGTAACTAGAGAAGGAGCAGATGATCGTAAAATGAACGAGATATAAGGAAAAGGACACTTTACCTAGATAAGCGAAAGGCTTCAGGCTGAACAAGGTCTGCATGCGAGATGAATTCAATAAGGCGGTCAGGATCAAGAAGGAGCCGATGATGTGATAGAACACGAAGAGTGAGATGCTGCCTGCCCCCCATACGAGTACGGAATATACCGTCCCCTCAGGACTTACATAAGGAAATGACCCCAAATAAATGCCTATGATGACAAGCGCCGCATTCACCCAGCTATAACGAATATACCCGAGCCAATCCCTACCGCTGTTCTTCAAGTCACTTAGGAGCATCCCGAGAACAAAGCCTAAATAATAGGAATCTATGAAGAACCAAGCAAGTACCGCATATCCGATAAAGCGAACCCGTCGTGCTCCCAGAGCTATCAAGAAAATAAATATGATAAAGGAGCCGAACAGCTCGTAAGTCATGGTCCATAGCACGGGATTGTATTGCGAGCCATGCGTGAAGAAGGTGTTGAATAGCCCTTCCCGCACCATCGTCAGAATGCTTGGATCTGCTTGATACGGATCAGGCATCGATGCTCTCGTCAATCCGTTGATGTCATCATAGTATCCGAGACCGATAACCATAATCAGATAAGCGATGAGTACAGAGGCGAAGGCGGGAACGGCCAGCCGAACATATCTTTTGAGTGCTGAGAAGTAGACGATTGAGCGGTCTTTCGATTGAAAATAGCGATGGCTCAGCACGTATCCGCTTAATACGAAGAATAAGCACACCGCAAAGTTCCCGTTAAACAGCAGATTAATAGGCGTCTGCGCTGCGAATTGTTCAAAGCCGAAGTGGATAATCTCGCGGTTCCCTTCAAACACGTATGGTGCAAACACCTGAAAGAAGTGGGTTATGACGACGATGAAAGCCGCTGTCCCTCTCAATCCATCCAAATATATGATCTTCTTGTTCATAGCTTCATCACCCGCTCAGCAATAAGAATTAGAGATAAATCATAAATATGGTAAACAAGTAATAAATATACTTGGTATAGAATGTCATGTCAATCGATACAGCTTAGGCATATGTGGAGGGAATATCCTTCATTGATAAGTTGGACCGGAGAAAATAACTGAACATTTCTGCACCTGAGCCGTCCTGCTCTGGAGGTGATGCGAGGCTCACAGGTAAGCATGGCAATGGATAGTCTGTATGGATGATCAGCACTAACACATGACTAGGAGGGAAGAGCATGAAACGACAATCGATGCTATGGAGCCTTATTCTCGTTCTATTGCTCTCATTCGTAGCTGCTGGATGCTCAGGCGGCAAGGGTGGAGATAAGGTGGAGCTGAGCTTCTGGTACGGCTGGACGGGACCAGAGGCGGCAGCGCTTGAAAAGCTCATCACGAAGTGGAATGAAGCGAATCCGGACATTAAGGTTAAAGGGTTGTCCCAGAGCGATTATCAGAAGCAGCTCACCGCGATTACCGGCGGCAATCCCCCGGATATAGCTTCTCAGTTCGGACAGAACGTCGTTCCTTGGGGAGAACGCGGGGCGATGATGGCGCTCGATGATTATATTAAGAAAGACAGTGTCGATCTGAAGGACTTCGTGCCGGCGGCATTAAGCTCCTCACAGTCCAAAGGCAAGACCTATGCGATACCGATCGCAATGCACGTCTCGATGCTGTTCTACAATAAAGACATATTGAAGGAAGCCGGATTCGACGGTCCGCCGGAAACGATCGCTCAGCTGAAAGATTACATTAAAGCGTTGAGTATCGTGGAGGGCGATGGCCGCCTGCAGCGGCTGGGACTGTGGCCAGGAATGGATGCGTATACATTCGCATACGCCTACGGCGCTTCTTTCTATGATGAAGCGTCCAAGCAAATCACGGTAGATCATGCCGGCGTGAAGGCTGCGATCGAGCTGTCCAAGGGCATCTGGGATCAGTATGGCTCTGAGAATCTGGATCGGTTCTCTTCAGCGCTTGGGCAGTATATGTCCGCGCAGAATCCATTCTTCTCCGGCAAGTATGCCATGACGATCGATGGCGAATGGCTGCCAACCTTCATTAAGCAGTTCGCGCCTAATCTGAATTACGGCATCGCGCCGATCCCGTATGATGAGAACAACCCGAATATGAAGAACCCGGGCAACGTTGCAACAAGCGTATTCTATATTCCCGACGGAGTGAAGAACCCGGATGCATCATGGAAATTCCTGAAATGGATCACGGAACCGCAGCAAATGGCGGAATTTACAGCGGCTCTCGGCAACCTGCCAACGAGAACATCCGCCTTCGAGAATACGCTGTACGCTGACGTTCCTGGATTCAAGGAGTTCCTGGCGTATTCCTCGAGCCCGAACTTGAAGTCGTTTCCGGCGACATCCTTTGCTAACGAATATATGACAGAGTTCGGCGTGCAGTATGACGCAATTTTACGAGGGAAAATCAGTATGGAAGAGGGCTTGAAGAAAGTGAAAGAGAAGATTCAGCCGCTAGTGAAATAAGTGGACCATAGTTGGATCTGATTCTGAGCAGCGATGCCCAGGATTAGATCCAGCTTAGCGATGAAAGGAGGAATGAGCTGATGAGAGCCTCCGCAGCAATGAATCCATCTGTGAAAAGAGCAGGGAAGTCGAGACAGGAACGGCACTATTTTTGGCAGGGCTTGGCCTTTGCTTCTCCGTGGATTATTGGATTCATCTTATTTACGGTATATCCGTTTCTTAGCTCGTTGTACTTTAGCTTAACGGAGTACGACTTGTTTAACCCGCCTAGGTGGGTTGGCGTGCAGAACTACAAGGATATTCTTGTAGATGACGCATTCTATAAGTCGCTCGGCAATACGTTCTATATGGCGTTCATCGCTGTTCCCATTACACTCTCGAGCTCGTTGCTGATGGCGATGCTGCTCAATTATAAAGTGAAGGGTATTCGATTCTATCGAACGATCTTCTACTTGCCTTCGGTTATCCCGATCGTAGCGAGCGCGCTGCTGTGGACTTGGATGCTGAATCCTGACTTCGGATTAATCAACATCATGCTGCGCTCCGTTGGACTGCCGGATCCCGCATGGCTGCTTGACCCGAGTTATACGAAGCCCTCCCTCATCTTGATGAGCTTGTGGGGCTCAGGGGCTGGCGCACTGATCTTCTTGGCCGCGCTTCAAGGCATACCGCAGCAGTTCTATGAAGCGGCGCAGGTCGATGGCGCGAACTGGTGGCATCGATTCTGGAGGATTACGGTTCCCGCCTTGTCGCCCATCATCTTATTCCAGCTCATCATGGGATTGATCGGCGCGTTTCAGATCTTTACGGAATCCTACATCTTGTCGGGAGGCAAAGTGGCTGGAGGCAGCCCGTTGGGCGGACCGGGCCAGTCGATGCTGTTCTATGCGGTTAATCTGTATCAAGAAGCGTTCGTCTTCTTGAAAATGGGCTATGCCTCAGCGCTCGCATGGATATTGTTTCTGATCGTATTGGTCATTACGTTCGTGCTCTTAAAAACTTCTGGCCGCTGGGTCTATTACGGAGGTGAGTAGGGTGAATGAGATGAGTGCACAAGTCTCGAGAAAAGTTGTTGCCAGACCGAAGCGCAGCAGCAGCTTTGCCTACAAGCTGCGTACTTCCATATTGCCGCATACTGCGCTCCTGTTCTTCTCGATCATTTTTCTGTTCCCGTTTGCCTGGCTCTTCTTCACTTCGCTCAAATCGCCGGAGGAGATCTTCGCGCTTCCGCCTAGTATTCTCCCGACAAAGTTTCAATGGTCCAATTATGCGGCTGCCATCGAAGCGATCCCCTTCTTCCGCTATATGGGCAATACGCTGTTGATCTGCTTCATTAATATCGTGGGCCAACTGTTCGCTGCTCCGCTTGTGGCGTATTCGATCGCCAAGATTCCTTGGAGCGGGCGGAAGATTATATTCCCGATCGTCTTAGCCACGATGATTCTGCCGTCGCAGGTGCAATTGATTCCGCAATATATTATCTTCACGGAGCTGGGCTGGGTGAATACGATACTGCCGCTCACGATCGGTGCATTCTTCGGCGCTCCCTTCTTTATCTTTCTGCTTCGCCAGTTTCTATTAGGCATTCCTAATGAGCTGTCAGAAGCGGCGAAGATTGACGGTGCCTCTGAGTTTCGAATCTATGTGCAGATTATTATCCCGCTGTTGAAGCCGGCGCTGGCCACGATCGTGCTGTTCTCCTTTGTATGGTCTTATGTCGACTTTATGGGACCGCTCATCTATCTGAACGACTCTGAGAAATGGACCATTACCATCGGCTTGCAAGGCTTCCAACAGGATCACGGCGCTCAGTGGGAGCAATTAATGGCCGCAGCGACAATTATGACAATTCCGATGATCGTCTTGTATTTCTTTGGACAAAAATATTTCATAAATTCTGGATCGGCATTGACAGGTTTTAAATAGTCTAAAAGAAGATTTAAGTGTAAAATATAGGTAGCCGTCATCGGCTGCAGTGCGATATCCACATATAATCGGAGGGACAATTCATGAGTAAAATGAAAGTAGCTGTCATCGGTTGCGGCACGATTGCCAACAGTGCGCACATCCCAGCTTATCTCGCAAATCCGAATGCAGAGATCAAATATTTCTGCGATATCAGAAAGGAGCGAGCAGAGCAAGCCGTCGAGAAGTACGGCTGCGGCATAGCGATTGAGGATTACCATGAGATTCTAGCTGATCCGGAGATTGAGGCTATATCGGTATGTACACCGAACAATTGCCATGCTTCGATCGCGATCGACTGCTTGCGTGCAGGCAAGAACGTGCTCTGCGAGAAGCCTGCGGCAAGAACTTATCAAGAAGCGCTCGAGATGCAGAAGGTGCAGCATGAAACCGGCAAGATTCTGAACATTGGGGTTGTCAATCGATTCAACACCGGTGTGAACATCATTAAGAAATTGATCGACGACGGTGAGCTGGGGGAACTGTATCACGTATATGTGAGCTTCCGTGCACAGCGCTCGATTCCAGGGCTCGGTGGAGACTTCACTAACAAGGCTGTAGCTGGAGGCGGCGCGTTAATTGACTGGGGTGTGCATTTCCTCGATATCGTGATGTACTGCACAGGAGACCCAGAGCCGAGAACGGTGACTGGTCAAGCCTATTCCAAGCTGGGCAAGGACATGAAGAATTATTCGTATATCGGCATGTGGGCGGGACCGCCTAATTATGAGGGTACATACGATGTGGACGATTTCGTAACAGCTATGATTCGAACACAAGGTCCTTCTATCACGGTAAATGGTGCCTGGGCGCAAAATATTGGCGTCGATGAGATGTACATTGACTTCTTGGGGGACAAGGCAGGGATTAGGCTGCAGTATGGTTCGGATTTCAAGATGTACAGCGCGAAGCACGGTACTCTTCTTGAAACGACACCGAAATACAATGCGACTGATATGTTCAAGAACGAAATCAACGAATTCCTGGATTGCATCAAGTCTGGCGAGAAATTGTCGTCACATATCGATACCGTCATTATGTCGTCCAAGATCATTCAAGCGATCTATGACTCATCGGAAACAGGTGAGGAAATCTCTTTCGTGAAGTAAGGAGCGTTCAGATGAAGAAGATAGGATTCATCGATTATTATCTCGACGAATGGCACGCGAATAATTATCCTGAATGGATTCGAGCCGCCAGCAACGGGAATATGATTGTATCTTACGCGTACGGAGTGAAGTCTGCTGAACAGGGTTTAAGCAACGAGGCGTGGTGCGAGAAGCATGGTGTCGAGCTGCTGAACACGATTGAAGAGGTAGTAGAGAAGAGCGATTATCTGATCGTGCTGTCTCCAGATCACCCAGAGCAGCATGAGGCGCTCGCGCAGATCCCGCTGCAATCAGGCAAGCCGACTTACATCGATAAGACGTTCGCGCCGGATCGAGCGACAGCGCTGCGCTTATTCGAACGCGCGGAGCAGTATGGAACGCCGCTCTACTCATCGTCAGCCCTGCGATTCGCTTCCGAGTACGTCGCGACAGAGCGCGAAGGAATCGAGAGCATTGCCAGCTGGGGACCAGGAAAGCTCGAGAACTACTCCATCCATCAGATCGAGCCGATCATCTCGTTAATGGGCCCTGATGCGACGCGAGTCATGAGTATCGGTACGCCGCAATCACCAGCGCTGCTGATCGGATTCGCGGATGGGCGGCAAGCGACGATTCACCACTTTGGATGGGAGTGCCCGTTCAGCATGGCGCTCAATTATGAAGCGGGCGACTGCAAGCTGGTGAAGCCGGAATCGAACTTCTTCCAGCTGTTTATGCAAGATCTCATTACCTTCTTCGAAACAGGTCGGATCACGGTGCCTGCTTCCGAGACGATCGCTATTATTACAATTATTGAATACGGATTAAAAGCAGCGGAGCAGCCTTATCAATGGTTGGAGCTTCCGCGCTAGGCGTAAATGATTAATCAACGAACAAGGGGCTGTCCCAAAAGTAGATTTTTTCTACCTGGGAAAGCCCCTTGTTTTTCGGCACGCCGATGCGGTTGTGGCGTCAGCTATTCGATAAAATCGATAGCTATCTACAAGGGCCGGGAGCGGACACACGAGCCGCTATTTGCCGCATACACCACTGATTCGCCATACTAGCGGACCGTAGAGCCGTTATTTGACCTGAATTAGCCGTTTAGTGCTAGTTTTGAAGAAAATAGCGTCATCTGAGTCCGCAAGCCCTCAAAAAATACCCCGAAATCATGAAATAGTGGCCCCTGTGTCCGTTCAAGCGTGGGTCATACGGCTTTGCTGTCACCGTATGTGCTATCGGATAAAAAGACAGCTGATCCAGTCTCATCGACTAGTTAAGCAGTTTCTTATTGGTGTAGAAACAAAGAAGGGTTGTCCCAAAAGACATGAGAAAAATGACTTTTAGGACAGCCCCTTTATTATTTTCTAGGCAAAGAGATTGTTTATTTTGCAAATAGAGAGTATAATATAGTGACTAAATTATGTATAAATAAATAATATAGCATACTTCGGTTGAAATGTCAATAACTTTATCAAAGAATATAAGGGAGGCTTTCATGATGCAAGCAGGCTTTGTCATTGAATGCTTAAACTGCGGGCGAGCTTATCGTGTCATTCCTGGGTTCCGCGACTACCGCAATGAGGCGATAACCTTCGGTACAGACAATTACGGAGCCGATCATATGGCTTGCGAATGCGGCAATGCGGTAGAGGAACACAGCCAGTTTAAGGGAAAACAGTTCGAAAGCGAGTTTGAAGTGGAGTGGCGCAGCATATCCCGTTAATCGCCAGAGCATATGCCAACATACAGGCTTATACAATGATTAACCGTTTGCGTCAACCGAGGGGGGCTAGAGCAAGATGGTAAATGAATATCGAGAAGAGCTCGAGACCGGAATAACAGATCAAGCAAGTGCAGCTGATCTGAACAACTTCCATGATTACGAGCTTCCTCCAGGTCTGAAGGTGGACGATCCTGTTCGCTTATATCTGAAAGAGATCGGTCGCTTCCATCTTCTGACGGGAGAGGAAGAGGTCATGCTTGCACAGCGTATTCTGGCAGGCGATGAGCAGGCAAAGCAAAGATTGACAGAAGCCAATCTGCGCCTTGTCGTCAGTATTGCCCGCAAATATAACGGCCGTGGTATGCTGTTCCTTGATATGATTCAAGAAGGTAATATGGGGCTGATGAAAGCTGTTGAGAAGTTTGATTATACGAAGGGATTCAAATTCAGCACATATGCGACTTGGTGGATCCGACAAGCGATAACGAGAGCAATAGCGGATCAAGGTCGAACGATCCGTGTTCCCGTTCATATGGTGGAGACGATCAATCGGTACACACGGATATCAAGACAGCTGCATCAGGATAATGGAAGAGAGCCCACATTGCAAGATATTGCAGATGCAATGGAATTATCGGTCGAGAAGGTGCAGGAGATTGCGAAGATCGCTCAAGAACCAGTATCGCTTGAAACACCGATCGGAGACGAGAACGATTCTAACCTGAAGGACTTTATTGAAGACCGTGAAGTGATGACTCCCGCTGATTCAGTGGCCTTTACGCTGTTGAAAGAACAGATGGATAACATATTAGATACGCTGACCGAGCGGGAGGAGAATGTGCTCCGACTTCGCTTTGGATTGGATGATGGACGCCCAAGAACGCTTGAAGAAGTAGGTAAGGTGTTCAGTGTCACCCGTGAACGTATTCGTCAGATCGAAGCCAAGGCGCTGCGCAAGCTGAGACATCCTAGCAGAAGTAAGCAGCTAAAGGATTATATGTTTTAATGTACACAGCCACAGACCAGACGGCATCATCGCCTCTGTCTGCGGCTGTTTATTTTATGTTCACATGTAGCTGTTCAGCTTGATGGCCTTCCAGCCTGTACTGATCACTTCGATCAGAGTTATTATGGAATTTATATCCTTTATAGCTATTTTTCGATATAATATGCAGGATAGAGGTATTTTCGACATGTTCGCCATTTACAATCTGGTAGGATGAATTCTTATAGGAGAGAAGGAACATACATGGCCAACCTGTTAAGAGATATGAACTGGGTGGAGAAGAGTGCTATAGTGGACGAGCTGCTGCAGCGAGAGAATCTTATCATTCATCCTATGAAGCAAGGGTTCGAAGCCGAAGTCATGAAGATCAGCTCTGATCAGGAGAGCTATGTATTGAAGCTGTGGAACAGGGGTTCTAGTGCGGATGTCCGTATGCAGTATCATATGTTGAGGACTCTCTCTGAGCGAGGACTGCCAGTTTCTATGCCATTGGGCTGGGGAACGCATGCTGACGGTGGATATAAAGTGTTGTTAACCTTATTTGATGGAACGCCCGTCCAGAAAGTTAAAGAACCTATCATGAAGGAACTTGCTCATACTCTATCGAGCATTCATCAGATTCCTGCTGCTGAGATTGAGGATGTGCAGCTGCCTGTCTATAAGTTTGTTGATTATTTTTTCCCGGGAATAAAGGATCATCCCGATTTATCTCAAGCGGTGAACAGCCTGGTCCGTATAGCTGGCCTTCGACAAGACTGCGTTATTCATGGTGATTATCATTTGAATAATATAGTAGAGGATGAAGGACGTTACTCGGTGATTGATTGGACGAATGTTCAATTAGGAGATTCGAGATATGACTTTGCATGGTCTCTTATTCTGATGAAAATGTACATCGGTGAGAAATATGCCACGGCGTTTCGTAAAGCGTATGTATCGGAACATCCTCTTCCGGAGAAAGAGATCGAACTATTCGAGGCCATCGCTTGTATGAGGGTGCTGCTGTTGAATCGAAGAGGAGGTATACCTCTAGATTCAGGAACGATAAATAAGGTTAAGAGATTGATCAGTAATAATCCTTATTTAAGCGAGCTGGAGCTTGGTGATCTTGCCAGCGAATGAGGTATCGAAGAAGGTGCTGCTGAAGAACGGCTTCCAGCCGGAGGGGACGTTAAGAGAAGCCTCATTATGGTCGGGCAAGGGAATTGTTGATCTGGAGATGTAGTTGATTTTTATCACATTGTGAACATTGAATTGTGACAATCTTCGTCACAATTGCATAATTTTCTCTCTAATTTAATTATAATTATTGTTTTATTAGTATTATTATTGTAGTGTTAATATTTAGGAATATTTTGAGAGCCATTAAGCATGGAAGCAAGATGTGGAAAGGATGACTCGATGAAAATTAAAATATTGTCCGTACTGCTGATTGTTGCGGGGATCGTTGTTCTTAGCTTTCCAAAGCTGTCTGAAATGTATTATTCGGATCAGCAGGAGCAGCTTGTGCAGGAGTGGCAGGAAAGCTTCAACAACATTCAGAGTGTGTCTTCTCAGACGGAGGAGACTACAGATCAGAAGGAACAATCTGAGGTTGCGAAAAATCAGCAGCCCATATCTAAACATGACTTTGAAGTCAATCCAGATATGGAAGGAATCTTGAAGATCGATAAGATTGATCTCCAGTTGCCGATCCTGCATGGCGCGACGCAGAGCAATATGAAAACGACGGCAGCCAGTATCGAAAATACAGGTAAAGCAGGAGAAGTAGGGAACTACGCTATTGCGGGTCATCGCAACTACACCTTCGGAAGGAACTTTAACCGGCTCGATGAACTGGAAGAAGGCGATGCGATACAGGTTGATACCGGGGATCAACAGTATAAATATATCGTAACAGAGAAGCTAGTTGTGAAGCCGGAGGAAGTATGGGTGCTGGAGGGAAATGACAAGGACAAAGAGATAACCTTGGTCACTTGTGAGCCTATGATAGACCCCACACATCGGTTAATTATCAAAGGTAAGATAACTGAAAAAGATGCTGTTACAGTTGCAAGTGAAAAATAGCTGGTATATGAATATTTATGCAAATTTCTGAAAATACGATATTTGTTTCTGAATATTAACAAATTATTTACTTTTATCCTGTTTTTATCCTGTATAGTAGGTTAGCACCCTTGTTATACACAATTTATATACATATTTTCATATTTTAAGGTGGTGTTGTCTGGAATCGTCGATAGACGCAGTATAAGATGCAACAAGTATAGAGAGAAGAGATTCATTGACAATTAGTTTCAGAAGGGAGAGAGAAAGTTGTCAATTATGAGGAAACTAAGGAAACCCTTATCGATTGTGCTAACTATCGGGTTATTGTTTAATCTCTTGCTGCCGGCTTCATTCGTTAGCGCAAGTGATAAGGGGAATTCAGGAGCTTCAGCACAGGAAAGTGTTACGCAAAATGTATATTCCGGCTCCGATCAGGATGGTGTTACCCAAGCTGTTTATGGAAGCATCAAGGAAAATATTATTACTAAAGTGGTCATAACAGATCAGAAAGGTAACTTAATTCAAAATGTCCGACCGGATCAACATGAATACGTGAAGATATCATTTGATTGGAAGCTGCCTGCAGGTCACCCGTATCATGCAGGAGATACCTTTATGTTCGAACTGCCTGACCAGTTTGAGATCTTTGTAGAGCAGAGTGATGAACTGGATGGTGGTGTGGGGACATACCATGTGACACCGGAAGGGCTAGTTACTTTCACTTTTAATAAGGAGATCAACGACGGCGACGAGTTGGATGGCTACTTCTATGTCTGGAGATATTTTGACAAGGACAATATGTCTGGAAGCACGCAGCAAAAGATCCCGTTTAACTTCGCAGGCAATCAAGTGACCATTCCTGTTCATTTCAAAAGCACAGATACCACAGAAATGAATAAATCAGGAGTGAAGAACAAGCCTACGAATCCAAGCAAGATCGACTGGAGCGTTGATATAAACAAAGGCGAAAAGTCGATTAAGAATGCGGTATTTAAGGATAACTTTTCTATAGAAGGTCAGCCAAATGCAACAGCAGGACTGGATATGGTTATGAATTCAATTCAAGTATATCGATTAAATGTGATGCTGAATGGAGATTTAGTTCAAGAAGCGACGCCGATTCCAGAAACGAGTTATAAGAAGCAGCAGACCGCTGACGGATTCGAGCTTCAACTAGGCGACATCACGAGCGCTTACAGAATCGTATACACAACTGATATTACGAAGACAGAGGATGTAACGTTCAAGAACAATGCGGTGCTGACAGGAGACGATCCTTCCACTTCGATGTCAAAGTCTGCTACAGTTTCAGTAAGCTTCAATAAACCGCTGACGAAAAAGGCGGCTGGGTATGATGCTACTAAGCAAGAAATCGCCTGGGAGATAGAATACAATTATAGCAAGCGTGATATTGATGCAGCAGATGCATGGATCAAAGATACATTCGATACGACTCTTGTTCAATTGGTTCCAGGTTCTCTTAAAGTGTATGAGACGACGTTTAATGATAATGGTAGTGCAGTAACAGGAAAAGAGCTTACAGTTGGAACGGATTATACTCTTACTGAGACTTCCGATGGTTTCGAAATCAAGTTTAATCAAGTCGGTAGCTCAAACGCAGCGTACAAAGTCGACTATACAACAATAGCGAAAGATCGAGTGTATGATGATAAGGTGACGGTTACCAATACGGCTGAGATTCCGAACACTGATTCGCAAACTATCTCACGAGATATGAATCAAGTAATCTTCCATAAATATCCTGGCAATATTGAATACAAGGAAAAAACATTAGAGTGGATTCTTACGCTAAATGAAGACAAGAAAGTTATGGAGAATGTCGTTATCACGGACAGCTTCGCTGGTCAAGGATTGACAATGATTCCTGATTCCTTGGTCATTTCAGGCTTAGATCCTAAAACGGATTATAAGTTAGAAGTGAATCCGAATGAAGATGGATTCAAGATTACATTCCTACGTAATATCGATACTTACCATGTGATCAGGTATAAGACTAAGTTTGATCCGACCTTCTACAATATGGATGACATCAAGAAGATTACATATAAAAATGGTGCCACATTGAATTGGAAAGAAGGCGGCATACCTCAGAAAGAGATCAATAAGTACGCTGAGCATACTCTAGATAATTTCACGAAGGACAATGGTCAGAAAACCGGCAGCTACAATGCAAAGACGAAGGAAATCACATGGACCATTGATGTGAACTACAATCTTCACAATGTTAGTAAAGCGATAGTCCGAGACTTCTATTCAACCGGTCAGAATTGGGTAGAGAATTCATTAACTATACATCAGCTTAATCTGACAGGCGGCAGCGATGGAGTAACAGTTGGAGACAAGCTTGATGAGAGCCTCTATACATTTGATAAGAAAAATGAGAATGGCATGGACGGCTTTGAAGTTAAGTTTGTTAATCCTATTAACTCTGCATATCGCATCACGTATAAGACGAGCCTTGATGGCTTGTTCGTACACGACACATACAGCAACAATGCGACTATGTATGATACGGATCCATCCAAGACGCTATTCAACAAGTCTACCACTGTTGAACCTACACATGGCGGAGAATACGTCTCGAAGACAGGCGGTCAGGGTACTGGAGCTGAATCCGAGCTTGCTAACTGGAAGATCGAGATCAACCAGAGTCAATCGCATATAGAAGATGCAATTCTCACGGATGAGCTGTCAGCGAATCAAATTCTGCTGCCAGATTCATTCCAGCTGTATCATGCGGTTTCAGATGAGAACGGCAATCTGACTCAGGGAAGCCTTGTTAAGGCTGATGAGTACAGCTTGGACATCCAAGGCAACACCTATACACTTGAGTTTAAGCAGCCGATCGAAACGGCATATACCCTGAAGTACAAGTCATTTATCAATGCTGGCAACGGCGAGAAAATAACCAACAATGCTAGTTTCAAAGGAAAGTCCTCCGCAACAGTTGATAATTCAGAGGACGTGGAAATAACTGTTGTGTTCGCTGGAGCTGGCGGCGGAGCAACCGCTGGCAGAGGAGACCTTCAAGTTGTTAAAGTCGATGCGGGTACGGGTAAACCGTTAGCAGGAGCCAAGTTCGGACTTTATGACAAGACTGGGAATGTGCTGCTGCAAGAGCTTGTGACGGATGAAAATGGTGTAGCTGTATTCAAGGATTATAAATACAAAGAATACATGCTGAAGGAGCTTGCTTCTCCAGCTGGCTATCTGCTTGATGAAGAGTATAAGGTCGGCAAGAAGATCACATTTAATGCGTCTTTACCAAGCATCACCGTGTCGAACGTAAAAGGCAATTGGAACTTCGAATTAACGAAGGTGGATCAGGACGATGATACCCTCACATTAGAAGGAGCTGTATTCAAGCTCCAGAAGGAAGATGATGGTAAAACATACAGCGATGTTCTTGGGAAGACTGAACTCAAGACGAATGCTGATGGCAAACTGTATCTGACTGATCTGACTCCTGGCAAATATCAGTTAATCGAGGTTCAAGCTCCACACGGTTATAAGTTGGATGCTAAGCCGATACCATTTACGATTGAAGAGAAGCAAGTGACTCCTAAGACAGAGACCATGAAGAACGAAGCGCTTCTCGGCGCTATCGAACTGTTGAAGGTCGATGCAGATAACCATTCGCCTCTTGCAGGCGCTCAATTCGAGCTGTGGAATGAGAAAGGCGTGGTGCTGCAGAGCGGACTGACAACGAACCAAGATGGAGTGTTGACCATACCTAATCTGAAGTATGGCGACTATCAACTCGTTGAAACGAAAGCTCCAGAAGGATATAAGCTGTCGAGCCAACCATTACCGATCAAGATCAATGAAGTAAGCACGCTGAAGAAGGAATTCAGTAATGAACTGCTCGTAGGGTCAGTCAAGCTGACCAAGACGGAGAAGGGTCTTCCGAGCAAGAAGCTCGCAGGAGCCAAGTTCCGTATTCTAGATGCCAACAAAGAACCGCTCAAAGATAAGGCGGGTCAAGAGATGGCAGAACTCGTAACGGATAAGAACGGAGTACTGCTTGTAACGGGTCTTGTGCCGGGCATGTATTACATGCAAGAAACAGCAGCACCGAATGGTTACTACTTGAGTAAGGATTTAACACCGTTTGAGGTTGTGGCTGATTCTGAGGCAACTGTAACGGTAGAGAACACTCGTGTTCCATTTGTTCCGAATCCAGATCCAAAGCCGGATCCAGTAGGGTCAGTCAAGCTGACCAAGACGGAAAAAGGTCTTCCGAGCAAGAAGCTCGCAGGAGCCAAGTTCCGAATTCTGGATGCCAACAAAGAACCGCTCAAAGATAAGACGGGTCAAGAGATGGCAGAATTGGTAACGGGCGATAACGGAGAACTGCTTGTAACGGGTCTTGTGCCGGGCATGTACTACATGCAAGAAACTGCAGCACCGCACGGTTACTACTTGAGTAAGGATCTAACGCCGTTTAAGGTTGTAGCTGATTCAGAGGCAGCTGTAACGGTAGAGAACACTCGTGTTCCAGTTGATCCGGTAGATCCGGATCCAGAAAAACCAGTAGATCCGGTAGATCCGGTAGATCCGACACCGGACCCTGAAAAGCCTGTAGATCCGGGAAAACCAGTAGATCCTGTTGAGCCTCAAGAACCGACTACGCCGGATAAAGGAACGAATACCGGTGATCTGACAGGGGAAACTGGAGATAACGGTAAGACTGATCCTGATAAATCTCAGAAGGAGCCAACGAGCAAGCCGGACTCTAATAAGGATTCATCAGGCAACGTATTGCCGAAGACAGGAGAAGAGAGTCACCTGCCTCTTCAACTGCTCGGATTCGGTCTTATCGCAGCAGGGATCGCACTGTTTGTCATTCGCAAGAGATTGGTATCTAACCAATAGTGTTATAACTTGAGAAATAATAGAACAGCCGTCCACGGAGAGATCCAGTGGGCGGCTGTTTTTATCTCAGGAGCTGCTAGTGTAGGGGATAAGCTCTATTCCTGTTGAGATATGGTTAAATCGGGAATATACTCTTCTTATTATTCATAGATGAGGGGATCATCTGAAGGGAGCGGGAAGTATCATGAGCGCTAGCACATCATTATCGGAAATGTATCAGCAGACAGAGTATAAGGTACCCGGTCATGGAGCACGAAATATCGAGGTATTGAAAGAAGCATTTTACAATGCAGATGGACTTATGGACAGCGATATGTACGGCAATGGGAAAGTGATTGAAGACTTTCAAGCGAAGATGGCGGCATGTCTGGGTAAAGAATCGGCCGTATTCTTTCCAAGCGGCACCATGGCACAACAGATTGCATTGCGAATATGGTGTGATCGGAAGGGGCTTAAGAAAGTTGCCTATCACCCATTATGTCATCTGGAGATCCATGAACAGGATGGTTTGAAGGAGCTGCATCATATCGAGCCTGTCCTGCTCGCGGATCAGAACAGATGCGTTCAACTCGAAGATGTTCTCCATATGAAGGAAGAGGTCGCGTGTCTATTGTTAGAATTGCCTCAGCGTGAGATAGGCGGGCAATTGCCGTCATATGAAGAGCTTGAAGCCATCTCCGCTTATTGTCGAGAGCATGGGGTAAAGTTACATCTGGACGGAGCAAGGCTCTTCGAGACGCTCCCCTATTATCAGAAGTCAGCTGCAGAGATATGTCAGCTCTTCGACAGCGTCTATATTTCTTTCTACAAAGGGTTTGGCGGAATCGCCGGCGCAATACTGGCGGGCAGTGAAAGCTTTACGAGCGAATCGAAGATATGGAAGAGACGTCATGGCGGAGACTTGATCAGCCTTTATCCGTATATCATCAGTGCTGACCATTATTTTGATCAGCGAGTGCATAAGATGGAGCAGTATTATGCGGGGGCCAAAGAGCTTGCGAGCTATTTGAACCAATGCGAGGGTATCTCGACAAGACCGATCGAGCCTGTGTCTAACATGTTTCATGTACATTTTACAGCTGCAAAAGAGAAGGTTGAAGAGATTCTTGTCTCTATTTATAAGGAATGCGGCATTGGATTAACCCGTTACCTAAAGGAAACAAGTGAGGCATCCTGCTGCTATGAATGCAACATCGGCGATTCCTATGCGAATATTCCGCAAGAAAGATTGCATCATATGATTCGTATGCTTGGTGAGCGTATGAAGACATTGAACATCGGATAATGGATGGCGTTATTGGTCTTTGGAATGGAACAGGAGTGAGTAAATGAAGGAGCAATATTATGATTCGCTGATGCACATCAAGACAGTCGGCGATCAGAAGGAACTCAATAAGCGGATCTATTATCATCCCTATGAGCCTACACCTTATGCAGCGTTGGAGGAACTATTCAATCATTATGCATTGTGCAGTACCGATCATCTCGTTGACTTTGGTTGCGGCAAAGGGCGGCTGAATTTCTACATTCATTATCGTTTTCAGGCAAATGTTGCTGGGATTGAGATGAATGAGACGTTCTACCAGGAAGCCATCGATAACCGCAATAGCTATATGGCTGCAGCCCCGAACAGCACAGATTCCATTCAGTTCCATAACTGCTTGGCGGAAGAATACGATGTGGATCCGAGAGATAATAAGTTTTATTTCTTTAACCCATTTTCGGTACAAATATTCATTAAGGTCATCAACAATATCTTGTATTCTGCGGCAGAGGCGGAGCGGGAGATCGATGTCATTCTCTATTATCCGTCAGAGGATTATCTCTATTATTTAGAGAACCGCACACCGTTCGAAATGGTGGATGAAGTGAGATTGCCCGGCTGGTATGAGAAGGATCCTTCTGAAAGGTTTGTCATCTATCGCTACGCAAATGGTGGAATCGGAGGGCTGAGTGCATAACGTGCTTAAGGTCGCATATGAGCAGAGCATGAATATTTTATAATAGATATACTAAAATTAAGGAAACACGGACTGAAGCTGCATGGAGCCGTATTCGGATACTCAATAGGAGGCAAGCGGAATGAGCGACCTGCTGTACTATTTAGATGGAGGAACGGGAGATCGGCTGGAGGTTTATGAGAACTATTTGATCGTGCGCCACATCGGGTTATTTCGTTTTCTAATGAAGCCGGAGATGCTGGGAGATCGATTAATCTATATCTGCAACATTGAGGAGGTGCACCTGAAGCGGGCAGGATGGACGGCAGGACACTTGAGATTTGTGCTAAATATATGCGATAACAGTGTCATCAGTCTGCTTTCTTCAGGGAACACTGCGCTCACCATTACATTTGTTAATGGCGACTGTGTCAATGAAACCGCTGAGGCGATTAAAGCCTATATTGAAGAGAAGATCAGTAAGCCCAAGGGACCTCCTATGCAAAATGTAATCCGAGACGAAGATGAGCTTCAGAAGCTAAAAAAACTGCTGGATGGCGGCTTGGTATCGCAGGCTGATACTTGCGCATCGAACACAGGAGATCATGGAGCAGCGCGAGAATGATGGCCTCTTGAACTCGTGAAATACCCCACAGTTATTCGACCTACTACGGGTTCATTTAATTGGTTACGTAACCATCTAATTTCCATGATCCATCTTCCATTATAAATTGCATATAAATTTCAACAGTATATTCGTTCTTAATATCTGCGTTAGCGAATGCGAGTTCTACTTCGTTTTCATTTGAAATTGTAAGGCCTCTAAATTCGAGTGTCTGTAAATTTATATTCTTTGGTATGGTTGAGCTGTTGGGTTTGTCGCCGTATACAAAATCAATTGTATTAGACTCTCGATTAATCGTAACATTCTTGGAAGAGACGGACTGGAGGTAATCATAGTTAGGTGCCTCCATAGCAGCGAATATTTTAAATGAAAGATTTAATGTGTTTCGTAAATTTTCATTATCTTGAGACATTCTCTTTTGGAATTCTCTAAATTCTTTTTTTAGTTTGTCGTGTTCTACCATAATTGGAGCAGCTGCATTAATGTTGTTGTCCATTTTCACTGGTGATACTTCTTGGTCCTGATCATTTGAAATACTGCAAGCTGGCAATATGAGTAAAGTGGAAGCCAATAAACATATCATTAATTTTTTCAAATCATCTCCCCCTTTGAAACAATAATAACATAAACTGGAACTTTGTGGTTCCCTCACAGGTTAGGTGGAGTAACGGGGGGGAGAACCGTGTTACAGGGACGAGGTACTGCACGGATGGGTAGGCTCGAGCAAGATAACAGGCTTTTTCCCTGTTACAGCGGGCAGAACTCGCAAGTCAGGTGAGATAACGGGGGAAAACCGTGTTACAGAGTCGAGCTACTGCACGGATGGAGAGGCTCGAGCGAGATAACAGGCTTTTTCCCCGTTACAGCGGATGAAACCCACAGGTCAGGTGAGATAACGGGGAAATACCGTGTTACAGAGACGAGGCTATGCAAGGATAGGGAGGCTCGCGCCGGAGAGCTGAGACGCAGAAAAATGACGTCTCAGCCGCACAACTAGCCGCGCGCAGCGCTCGGCCGCTTCCCATGCTAATGGTAGAAGCGATATTGGTCCTTGCCTCGCTCTTTCGACACATACAAGGCTTGATCCGCTCGTTTGCATAAGACGCTGGGATCCACTCCATGCTCAGGAGATAGAGAAATACCGATGCTGACTGTAACCCTATTCCGCTGCTGCTCCACCTCTTGTTCGACTATCTCCTTTACCTTGGCGATAATCCGCAAAGCTGTGTGCTCCACTTCGCCCTTGCTCGTGGACGGCATAATGATGACGAATTCATCACCGCCAAGTCGGATCGTGACGTCCTCCTTGCGAGCGATCGAGCAGATACCTTGGGCAACGCACTTCAGCAGATGATCACCCCTGTCATGTCCAAGATCATCATTCACAAGCTTGAAATTGTCCAGATCAATCATCAGCAGCGCGGTCGTGCCTTTATTGTTCAATAATACCGTCCCTAGTATCTCGTCAAATGCAGCCCTGTTCATTAACCCGGTAAGGCTGTCGTGAAAGGCTAGATACATCGGTTTAGCAAACCATCTGGAAATGATCAGTGCCAACATGATCGCCGCAATTATAGCGGTAAGCAGTTGGATAATAAACGTGCGCTGATTAGCCTTCAATATGGCCTCGAGATCGTGCTCATTATAGATGATCTCCAGCACTTTATTCCGAGTAGGTCCTATATCAACGGTTGAAATATAAGGCACATAAAGGTAGACGGCAGGCTCGCCATTCCATTTGTCCCGATATGATGTTGTTTCGCCTGTCGTTAAAGCTTCCTCAAATGCTCTCCTTCTATCCACCGTCAGTATGTGGTCAACAGGATTAGTACCTAATGATAAGCCTCCCTCATTCAGAACGTAGATCTCATCAAGAGAGGGGTTCTTCTGCACGATCTCATCGATCGTGTTCAAGAAATTAAACTGTTGAAAGATAGCGCCTTCCGAAAGCGAGTATCCCAACTCAATGATATATTGTTTATCGCTTGTAGCCATGTAGCTATACTTCATCAATTGACCGCTCCGCTGCTCGATGTCAATTCCATCATGATAGAAGCCGCCGGCATTTCGTCTTTCGTCGAGAGTCGGGGCAAACTTCTGACAGCATGAGGAGAAATCTAGTCCGATGTCAGAGATAACGCTGCTGTAGGTGACGATGTTGTTGTTATTAATGATATATACATCGAATGAAACTTGCTGCTTCAAAGCTTCAAAGTCCCATTCATCAAAGTCGGGATTCTTATCGTACAGCTCCGACAGAAATTGTGAGCCTTCTCTCATCTGCACAGCAAGATCCTCACCGAATATAAAGAACACTTTCTCCACCATCTCAATCGTGTCCTTGACCATCTCCACGTTCTGCTGCATTTGGTCTTGCTTATTGTTGATTGCCTGTTCCTTCAGTCTGAACTGGTTAGTTATTGCAAGTGCAACCGATATGAGCAAAGCAAATATAACAAGAGTTATCGTTAATTTAAGCCTGAAGTTTGATTTCACTTGTTACACCTCCTAGCTAGCTGCATCCCGATGATGGTTACTTCATGATCAATACGACAAGCGAAATAAATAATGTTAAGCCTAAATAGGAAATATGAACTACTAATAACAGACGCGTATAGGTATTAATATTCAGCTCATAGACTAGAAAACCTCTTTATTTCTATATATTTTCAACAATTTCTCATTTTAAGAATTTGTAAATTGGCCTACGCTTCAGTTATAGGCACAACGTATTGACATGGAAAATTAATATGTGATATATAAGAGAAAGAATTAGCACTCATGTTAGTTGAGTGCTAATCACAATAGTTCGTTCATGGAAACAGAAGGGAGATCTATTTGTGGCAAAGAAACAATTTAAAGCTGAATCCAAACGATTGCTGGAAATGATGATTAACTCCATTTACACGCAGAAGGAAATCTTTCTAAGAGAATTAATCTCGAATGCCAGCGATGCGATCGACAAGATTTATTACAAGGCGTTAGCTGATGAGCATATGGTGTTCAATAAAGATGAATATTTCATCAAGGTGGCAGCCGATAAGACGAACCGAACCTTAACCATCACGGATACAGGTATCGGGATGACGAAGGATGATCTCGAGAATAACCTCGGTATCATTGCGAAGAGCGGTTCATTGGCATTTAAGAATGAAAATGAGCTGAAAGACGGTTACAATATCATCGGCCAATTCGGTGTCGGCTTCTATTCTGCGTTCATGGTGGCGGATGTCGTGACGGTAACTAGCCGAGCTCTAGGCAGTGATGAAGCCTATAAGTGGGAATCCACTGGAGCAGATGGGTACACTATTGAGCCGTGCGAGAAAGCAACGCTGGGTACGGAAATCATTTTACAGATCAAGGAAAACACCGAAGATGATCAGTACGATGAATACTTAGAAGAGTATCGCCTAAGAGCGATCGTTAAGAAATACTCCGACTTCATTCGCTATCCGATCAAGATGGACGTGAAGGGTCAAAGACCTAAGGAAGGCAGCGAAGATGAGCTAGAGGAGTACGAAGAGGAACAAACCGTTAACAGCATGGTTCCGATCTGGCGGAAAAATAAAAGCGAGCTGACGACAGAGGACTATGACCGTTTCTACATGGAGAAGCGTTACGGCTTCGACAAGCCTGTATCCCACATCCATGTTAAAGCGGATGGCGCGGTTGTATACAATGCAATTCTGTATATTCCAGGTAATACACCGTTTGACTATTATACGAAGGAATATGAAAAGGGGCTGGAGCTTTACTCTAACGGCGTGCTCATTATGAATAAATGCGCTGAACTGCTTCCTGATTACTTCAGCTTCGTCAAGGGTATGGTTGACTCGGAAGATCTGTCGCTCAACATTTCCCGCGAGATGCTGCAGCATGACCGTCAATTGAGCCTGATTGCGAAAAATATCAAGAACAAGATCAAGAGCCAACTGCAAAGCCTGCTGAAGGATGAGCGTGAGAAGTACGAGCAATTCTATAATGCATTCGGCAGACAGCTCAAGTTCGGCGTGTACAATGAATATGGCATGCATAAGGATGTACTGCAGGATCTGCTGATGTTCTCTTCCTCTAAGGAGAAGAAGCTGGTTACACTTGATGAGTACGTATCGAGAATGCCGGAAGATCAGAAGTATATCTACTATGCGGCTGGAGAATCGATCGATCGACTCGAGAAGCTGCCGCAGACGGAAATGGTGCTGGATAAAGGCTACGAGATCCTGTACTTCACAGACGATATCGACGAATTCGCGATCAAGATGCTCATGTCCTACAAGGATAAGGAGTTTAGATCCGTATCGAGCGGCGACCTCGGGCTTGAGCCGGATGCTGCTGACAAGGAATCTGATGCGGAGCAAACGGAGAGCAAGGAGCTCTTCGACGAGATGAAGAGCATTCTGAGCGACAAGGTGAAGCAGGTTCGAGCTTCCAAGCGATTGAAGACGCATCCGGTATGTCTGACAACTGAGGGTGAAGTGACGATCGAGATGGAGAAGATCTTGAAGGCGATGCCGAACGGTCAAGATGTGAAGGCTGACAAGGTGCTGGAGATCAACGTGAACCATGAGGTGTACAAGTCCTTGAAAGAGGCTGCCCAAGGAGATAAGGAGAAGCTTAGTCTGTATACGAATCTCCTGTACCATCAAGCGCTTCTGATTGAAGGCTTGCCGATTGAAGATCCAGTGCAATTCACGAATGATATCTGCAAAATTATGAAGTAGGGCATTGCCCCGCTGCATAGCACGGAAAACACCCCGTCCCTGGCGTGATCAGGACGGGGTGTTTGCTATTTATTACTGGAGTTTGAGCAGCGAGGCAATCATGGATTCCGCTTCAGCGCGAGTCAACTTTTCATGTGGAGCAAATGTATTGTCGTCCTTCACGATATCAAAGCCTGCTTGCTGCAATCCTGCGACTGCCTCTGCAGCATATGAAGATATCGAATCGCTGTCTAGTGGAGGAGTCGCCTCTGTGATCTTCGTCAGAGGGATGCCCATTGTATCGGTGAAACGCACGATCATAGCTGCCATCTGCTCGCGGGTCAGCTTCTCATCAGGCGCAAAGCTTGAAGAGCCGACTCCGCTCGTAATTTTCTTCTCGCTTGCCCATGCAGCATATGGCGCATACCAGGAATCAGCATGGACGTCCTTGAAGCTGCTCGTCGTGAAAGCCGATACGTCTGCGTTCGCATGCTTGGCGAGCAATGTGACGAACTCGCCTCTTGTGACCGTATTGGCTGGTGCAAGATCATCTACCTTCATCACGGACACCGTGCCGCTAACTTCGTTGCCGACAAGCAGCAGAGGTGCTTCGATCGGACTGTGTGAGGCTGGGACAAAGGCCATGCCCTCTGGGGCAACATCTCCAGCAATCTTATCGCTGAAGTCGCGGGTGTTGTTGTAGTCCTCGAAGATCGGTGCGGCAGGATTGGTGATGTCATACATCATGACGCCGCCGATTCTTTCAAGACCTACGAATGCATAGGTCTTGCCATCGATTACGCCAACCTTAACATCTTCTGGCTCCGGGCCTTTCTTCGCACTGCGCTTCTCGAATACATCATCATCGTTCGACCAGTTGAAGTATTCCGGTAACATTCCGCCGGATATCGTCTCTAAGTCGCTGCCGCTGTCATAGACGAGGCTCATGTCAGCCGTATCCCAGATCGAGAAGCTGCGCGCGCCGAACAGATAGGTTGCACCTTCGATAAAGCCGCCTTCGTAATCAGACGTGTCGAATGTGGTGAGCTCAATCGCTTTGTCCTTCTTGCCGTCTCTGCCGGAAGGCGCGATCTCAACATCCTTCTCATTCGTGTACTCGCCCCAGCTGCGCGAATCCCCCTCATTGGCAGTTACTACATAGGTCTTGCCGCCAACCGAATAGGTCGTGATGCCATCCGGCATATACATACCGAAGGTGTTGGCTTCGGCTTTGATGTTGATCTTTCCGTCGCGGTAGATATCGATTTCATTGCCTGCCTTACCGTGATCTTTGAAGCCAAGGCCGTTCACAGCGAGCACTTTGCCGCCAGCGATATCTATCGTCGCGATCGCGTTAGCCTCCTGCAGGGAAAAGTAAGCTTTGCCATCCTCTGCGACCGCAATATACTCCGGCTCGAGATCGACCGATGGCGGCGCGTTTTTCTTCAGGATCACGCCATCAGCTATAAGTTCTGCGCGCTTATCGTCATATGCAGTGAAATCTACGGTAGTCACAGCCGCTTGATCTGTGCCATGAGCGAGATTCACAATTGTAACCGTACCCTTAGGGTCAGCAGTACCTTCAGCGTAGCCTTCTCTAGGCTCTCCCTCGTTAGCGGATAAGATATACTTTCCGTCTGCACTGAAGGTAACCATATCCGGCTGAACGCCGGCTTCATAATGAGCGACATAGCTGCCGTCATAGTCTAACAAGATAATAACGCCGTTCGTTTTATAATCGGCTGCTTGTACGGCGACCGCGATCAGATCTTGCTCTGTGTTCACATCTACGCTAGTTACATCACCAGCGACGAATCCTTTGATCATGCCGCTGATATCTATCTTCTTCTCGCTGGTTAAGGCTGTATGGCCATCTGATTGCAGCGATGCAAGGCTAACGATGTCTATTCTTTGGCTCTGACCATTTACTAGATAGAATTGATTATTATCGCTGTTGAACTTCACGATCTCCGCAACGCCGCCGTCCTTGTTCGGCTCGCCCGCTTGATAGGAAGCGATGCTGGAGAGCGCGCCGCTTGGAATAGCTGAGGCTTGATCCGCCGCGAATGCTTGCGCAGCACCGAGGCTTGAACCGATCGTCATGGCTGTAAGAAGGCAGATTGCTTTTCTTGCCGTACCTTGAAACATAATACTCCTCCTCGTAACGTCATTACTTCGATCTTAGTCCAAGTATGTAAACGCTGGATTGAATTTATGTAAAATGCAGGTCTGCATAATATGAATATTCTGTAAATGAAATAAGGGACATGCCCCGCAAGTAGAAGTTGGATATACTTCAAGTTTGGCATAGTCATATTTCCAACAGTTGGGGTATGATTGATAGAGTTGCGGATTGCGTTGCTGGATAATCGGAGAGTACATACGTAAGGAGCAGCATGATGGTAGTTTCATCTGGGTTACCTTTTTGGATCGGCTTAGTATTGCATTTTGCAATACAGATGAAGTGTTTGCTGTCGCAAGCGTACAGAAGGGTGATGTCAAACTACCGTATTAATTTCAATGGAGGCGATTAAAATGTTTATCTTTATTGGACTTATTGCGATAGCTATCGGTTTACTTAACCTGTTAAACCCTAAGTTTGCGTGGCACATAAAAGAAGGCTGGAAAGTTGATGGTGACTCTGAACCTAGCGGCTTTTATGTTTTTATGACAAGATTAAGCGGTGTGTTTGCTTTAGTCATTGGCATGATATTGTTTTTCTCGAACTGAATGTGTTCCACCGCACTTCTTATACCATGGCACCGCAGTTCGATTCCTGGACTGCATTATGCGCGACGGCCTGCAGAAGCAGAGCAGGCTGCATGTTCATCTATCGAGCGATCGTGAAACAGCCGTTAAAGTCGGAAAGCGTCATGGCAAACCGGTGGTGTTGACGGTCAATGCGGGACGAATGCATGAGGATGGAATTTCATTTTACCTATCGAAAAATGGTGTGTGGTTGTGCGACCAAGTACCTGTGAAGTATCTAGAAGTCAGGCAATAGCACTTGTTCCGAATGCAAGCGGGGGCTGGTGCGGCATATTCAGAAGCAGAATGGCTATGTTAGAGCGGGGATTCCTGCGAGGCATAATCGTTCTGTTTTTTTATTTTTCCGAAAATAAATACGTTCGTAATACTTTCGCCATGTTCGCGGCTGCAAAAATAAGCGATGATAGGTCATGTCATCAGCGGTCGACGTCGTGTGACGCTCGATGGATGACTCGAATATGTGCGGTTGAAGTACCCAGGCAGGGATATCAGCTATCCCGCAGTGCACACGCATCATATGCGCGGTGTATGCTGTACGGTCAATTCGGCATATTCTCCGTTATTAGGGGTTCGATTCCCCGATCGTATGGACGATCAGCTCATGGTAGAGCACTCGACTTCCACTCGAGCATTAGTAAGAAAGAAGCCTTTAACAGGAATCCGCTGTGGCTCCCATAGCACACTGTGGTCGGGCTCAGCAATCCGCGGATACCGCTGTGAATCAACTCAGCTTATCCGCTGTCCGATGAAGGGAGTGACTGTCGGTTGCAAGTTAGCCGAGCATTCATTCTCGGACTCAGCGGCAGAGAGCTGGATGGCTCCATGGCTAAAGCGCGATTCCGCCTCGACTGCAGGCGGATTCCTCCACTAAAGGCGAACTGCGAACAGAAGTACATATCTATCCCAAGGGGGAGTTTACATGTTTAAGAAGACGATCATTCAATTCGATGAGCGCGGCTTGCTGTTCCAAGATGGCAGCTATAAGCAGGTGCTGCAGCCAGGAACTTACCGTTTTGCGCCATGGTCTAATGTAAGAGTTATAGCTCTGAATGTCGCGAAGCCGTTTGCGGTTCAGGGCAAAGAACTGCAGTTGTTTATGCATGATCATGAGCTGCTGCGGGAGCTTGAGGTGGTGCATGTTCAGGATCATGAATATGTGCTGCATTATGAGGATGGACAATTCGCCGCGATGCTGACGGCTGGAACATACGGATACTGGAAAGTGATGAAAAAGCATACCTTCGTACGAGTCGATAGCCGGAATCCGGCGATCCCGGCAGAGGTCGATACTGCGATAATGCCTAAGCTTGTGGGCTTCTGCCAAGCATATGATGTCGCGAACCATGAGGTAGGCCTGCTGTTCTACAACAATGTGCTGCAGCGGGAGCTGAAGCCTGGCAGGTATTACTTCTGGAAAGGCTCGACATCTGTCGTGGTCAAGACCGTTGATCTGCGCCAGCAGCAGATGGATATGACCGGTCAAGAGATGATGACCGAGGATAAAGTTACCTTGCGCTTGAACTTTGTATGCCAGTATAAGCTGCTGAATCCGCAGCGAATGCTTGCGATTAAGTCGTTCGAGGAGCAGATTTACATTCAGTTGCAGCTCATTCTGCGCGAGTACGTCGGCACCTTGAAGCTTGATGAGCTGCTGAAGATGAAGCAGGAGATCGGCGCGTTCGTCTTGAGTCGGCTAAGCGAGAAGAATGAGGAGTTCGGCGTGCAGTTCCTATCCGCAGGGGTGAAGGACATTATTCTCCCTGGAGAGATCAAGGATATACTGAACACGGTGCTGTATGCGGAGAAGAAAGCGCAAGCGAACATTATCACGCGCAGAGAGGAAACGGCTTCGACCCGCAGCCTGCTGAACACCGCGAAGCTGATGGACGAGAACACGACCTTGTATCGACTGAAGGAGCTCGAGTTTCTCGAGAAGATCTGTGAGAAGATCGGCACGATCTCGCTCACAGGAGGCGGCAACCTGCTGGAGCAGCTGAATTCGCTGCTTAGCGTAAAGAGTGCCGACAAGGCGCAGTCATCCTAGCTGCGAGCTCGGAGCGGGAGTATCTTGTGCAGCAGTTGATGTCAACTATCAGCGAGGTGCGATAACTCCGCAATCTCGTACGTGAGCCATCCCCTGTTCTATTCGTTGACTTGATGAGTCTGCGAAATGAATAGGGGATATTGGTGCGTTTATGAAGACAGGTTGAGTTGAGATTGTGTAAATTCGGGACAAGCTATACAATTATAGCTATAGAGGAAGTTGAGGCCTGCTTAGTGTGGCGGGCGAGGGATTAACATTACATGAGGTGAACGATTTGGAATATAAACAGATTATAGAGAAGATTCATAACGGCTTAACGGGTAATAGCGAAGCTGATATCCAATACTTGCAAGAGCAAGCGGAGGAGTACAAGCATCATGGACAATCGCGTGAAATCATTAGAGCGATCGGCAAAATGATCTATGATTGTCTCCCAGCGGATAAGAGAGCAGCGTTCGCGCAGGCGGTATCCCAAGATGAGCAGAATGTTCAAGCTCAGCTGGAGCAGGCTGTATCACTCGTTGCGCAAGGGGAGCTGGAGCAGGCTAAAGGCTTGATCGAGACAATGATTAACAGTATCGGAACTCTGAATCAGAAGGACGAAGATAGCGAGTATTTTAGCTTTCATTCTGCCCTAGAGATCTATTTATATAAGGAAATATTCCAGCCCAAGAAGGCGATTAGACAAACCCAGCACGATAACAGCTTAATATACAGAGTGTATGGTCTTATTCTCATGGAGCTCAATCAGCTGGATAAAGCAGTTGCCGCATTCGAGCATTCATTAACATGGAATCCGCTTGATGTTGAGACGATGTTCGAGCTGGTTGAGGTGTATAAACAGACAGAGGATCTGGACAGAATTCTCGAGATTACGAAGCGGTCCATGGAGTATGTCTCGACCAGCGGCAATTTAGCGCGCTGTTATCGAAACCTGGGGTATTACTATACCGAGATGGAGGATTATGAGGCTGCGGTATGCTTCTACTTCTTGAGCAATTCTTATGAAGCGAATCAGCAGGCTACCTCCGAGCTTCAATATTTAGCGCAGAAGCTGGATAAGCCGATGGAGCGGCCTGATATGAAGCAGGTTGCCGAGATGCTGGCGGACAAGGGAGTACAGCTTGGAGCGAATGATATGGTGATCGGACTGGCAATGGGACTCGCGAAGCAAGCGGAAGCCCATCATGATAAGAGCGCCGTCAAGCATTACTATGGCATCGCTTATGATCTGACCGGCGATAAGCGAATAAAGGACATGATCGACGGACTGTGATTATGGATATCTATATTGAAATGAGGGCAGCAAGTCTTGAAAACATTTAAGAAAGTATATATCGAGATTACGAGCGTATGTAATCTGGCTTGCAGCTTCTGTCCGCCAACTCATCGGCAGAACAGCTTCATCAAGCTGGATGATTTCAATCGTGTACTGGATCAGATCAAGCCGCATACGAATCATATCTACCTGCACGTTAAAGGCGAGCCGCTGCTCCATCCGAAGCTCGATCAGCTTCTCGATGCTGCTCATGACAAAGGCTTCAAAGTGAATATTACGACAAACGGTACGCTGATTAATAAAGCAAAGCACAGAATACTTGGCAAGCCGGCTCTTCGGCAGATGAACTTCTCTCTGCACAGCTTTGATGGTCATGAGGGGTCAACGGATCGAGATAAGTATTTAACTGATATTCTGACTTTTGTTCGTGAAGCGGCCGAGCATAATGTCATCTTCTCCTTCAGACTTTGGAACTTGACGCAGGATAATGCTACGAATCTGGAACGAAGCCGAAATCGAGAAACGCTGTCCATCTTGGAGAAAGAGTTTAACCTGGATTATCGAATTGAAGAGAAAGTAGAGCCAGGCAGCGGTATCAAGATTGCCGATCGAATCTATATTAATCAGGATCACGAATTCGAATGGCCGAGCCTGCAGGCGCCGGAAGATGACGGCAAGGGCTTCTGTCACGCGCTGCGCAGTCAAGCTGCGGTGCTGGTTGATGGAACGGTTGTGCCGTGTTGTCTAGACGGAGAAGGTGTCATCAATCTGGGCAACATCAACAACACGTCATTCTCGGAGATTGTGGAGAGCGAACGGGCGAACAATCTGTTCTACGGTTTTTCCAGAAGAGAAGCTGTTGAGGAGCTGTGCCGAAAGTGCGGGTATCGGAAGCGGTTTGGAACGTAAATCTTTATTCTAAAGGAGCTACCCATGATAAGTGTAGTGAGTACGCCACATTATGCAGGGGTCACGATTAGCGGCGACTATAACGATTTAGATCAATTGTACTCTGTACTCCACCTTTTAGTAGACGAGGAGAACTTGCATCAGAGCTACAACTCAATAAGAATCCGAATATTAGCGTTGTGTTATGAAGTGAGACATGCCTTGATGGGAGACCGCAGTATCGAGCTGGTCGACAACGGTCTGCATGAAGAGGCGATGAAATATCATGCTGTTATAGCCCCTAAGAATAACGTATATTACAGCTTTCGTGTCTATTGGCCGGAGCTGCTGTTTATCTGCAAAGCGTTGGATATAATGGCAGACCGCCTCGACAAGCATAAAAAGAAACCGCTGGAGTGGAATCTCCCAATCGCGGTGGCTCGGCAGCTTCAAGCGAATATCGTGAACTGCCTGACACAGATTATGCCTGCTCCAAAAGCAGCTAGAGTAATGAATCAAATGAACGGCTATTTCGTCGATCTGAGTTATTATACGACTCAATATCTGGATTCCCTGAACTGTAAGTTTGTCGCGATGGATCCAGAGAAGCGATTGAAGAACATATCGGTGATGGCGAAGCGGATATTCGAGGAAGGCGACGACTACGAGAAATGCAGACAAGCGGTACTCGAGGCGGCAAAGGAATATAATTGTCCAGTAGAACAGATCGAGCTTGATCTAGAATATCCGGATCCAGATCAATTGGATTGGTAATAGAGATTGGTTTCTCATAATTAGTGGTATAATCAATAAACAACACCTTTCAAGGAGGATTCCGATGGATTACGCAGCATATTTCAAAGAGAAAAGAGAACAACAGCTGAATGAGCTCAAAGAATGGATCTCGATCCCGAGTATTTCCGCATTGTCTGCTCATAAGGAAGATATGAATAAGGCGGCAAGCTGGTTAGCTGATAACCTGAAGAAGGCTGGATTGGAAAATGTAGAAATCTTTCAAACCAATGGCCATCCAATCGTATATGCGGATCATCTGCATGCGCCGGACAAGCCGACTGTATTAGTGTACGGTCATTACGATGTACAGCCGGTCGATCCGCTTCACCTTTGGGAGACACCGCCCTTTGAGCCGACTATTCGAGATAATAAGCTGTTTGCTCGCGGAGCGACTGACGATAAGGGACAGCTGTTCTTACATATTAAGGCGATTGAAGCTATTCTGAACCAAGAGAAGTCTCTTCCCGTAAATGTGAAGATCTGCATCGAGGGTGAAGAGGAGATTAGCAGCATGAACCTGTATCCTTTCCTTGATGAGCATCAAGATAAGTTGGCTTGCGATGCCGTGCTGATCTCGGATACGGAGCTGCTTGGAACAGGCAAGCCGAGCATCTGCACGGGGCTGCGCGGATTGTGCTCGCTGGATGTATCCTTGACTACAGCGAATACCGACCTTCATTCCGGCACCTATGGCGGCGGAGTTCCGAATGCGCTTCATGCGCTCGTGTCCTTGCTGAACTCCCTGCATGACGAGCAGGGAAAGGTCATGGTTGAAGGCTTCTACGATGACGTTCCTGAGCTCACGGACGAGCTGAGAGCGGAATTCGCGAAGAAGGGCTTTGATGAAGAGCAATTGAAGCAAAGATTAGGCCTGGATGCGCTGTTCGGCGAAGACGGCTACTCTTATGTGGAGCGTACTGGCGCTAGACCGACACTGGAGCTAAATGGCGTATACGGCGGCTTCCAGGGTGAAGGCACGAAGACGGTCATTCCTTGCGAGGCGCATGCGAAGATCACATGCCGTCTGGTAGGCAATCAGGATCCGCAGGACATTCTAAACAAGATCGAGCGCCATATCCGCAAGCATACTCCGGTCGGAGCGAAAGTGAATGTACTCCAGCGCGAGAAAGGCAATCCGTTTACGATCGACCCATCCATTCCTATGCTGCAAACCGCTGCTGACGCGTATGAGCAGGTGTATGGAACACGTCCAATCTTTACTCGTGACGGCGGTTCTATTCCAATTGTTGAGGCGTTCTCTCGCGTGTTGTCCGCGCCGGTCGTGCTGATGGGCTTCGGTCTTCCTGGAGAGAATCTTCACGCTCCTAACGAACATTTTCATCTGGAGAACTTTGATAAGGGCTTGCTGACGATTGTTGAGTTCTTGAAGCGAGTGTAAAGTTAAACCGAATATATAAGAAGAGGAATACGGATACGAGATTATCGTTAACCGTGTTCCTCTTTTTTTTGGCTGTTTTTATGCCTGCTCTGGCATATATTAAACGATGCTGCAATTTTAGTTCATGAACCGGATTATTTTCTGCAACTTTTTACCAGTTATATGTGTCTAATGGATATAGATAGAAGGTTTGAAGGGGGAAGGACTGTGAACCGGCGTTCACTCGTTCAATATTTGTTATATGCGGGGTTAGTTGTTGTCAGTGTATACCTCTTGGTTTCATCTATTAAAATGAGTCATTTTCAAAAGAATCCCACACTGGTGCCGGATGCTGCGACTTTTGTGAATCAAAGTAAAAAGGAAAAAGCAGTTCTTCCCGTGCCGCTAGAGCTCAAAGTTGGTGAGAAGTACGAGGTTAAGCAGAACGGGCCTTATTTTACGGAACCCGTGTCTATGAACAGCAGCTTGGATAAGTTAACCGTTCGATCCAGTGTCAAAACAGGTGATGTCATCAATATTCATTCGACAGATACAGAACTAGTCTCGGTTAATACGAGTGAGCAGGGGATGCTATGGCTCCCATCATGGTATTTATCCGATGCGGCTGGTGAGGTCAATATGACTTCGCCCATTTATGTATCGATACAACCTAAGGCAGAGCTTCATCTGGCACCTGAAAGTGAGATGCTGTGGTTAGAAGCTGAGAACGTCAAGCAGCGGGTATCAATCGCTAGATGGAAGGATTGGTACGGCGTCATTGTTAGTCAGCCCGACTGGCATGAGGGATATAGCGTGCAGCAGCCCTTTCTATTGTGGGTTCATAAGCGGGATATTACGGGCCATAAGGTCATTCAGGGGGGACTCCTGGACCATAATTCTGAGGTGCCAACAGACGTTGTTCGCAATATTGCGGGGATACAGCTAGCTGCTGGTGTTGACGATCTGTTCGTCAAGCAGCTGTTGGGTAAACCCCATTTCATCGAAACATCTATGAATCTAGAAATGACGGGCACTCCTATGCGTCTTGGCGTGACCTGGAGATATGAGCGCGAGGATTCCCAATTACTTGTCACGTTCTCTTCCGCCGGCAAGCTGGAGCGATACAATTGGCAGCTGCCTGCATATGGGGAGAAAGCAGTAAGCACCCATCTCGGTGACAACAACTATTTCACATATGATATAAAGAATACACCGCTTGCTTCTACCTTGATGTGGAGTCCGGTATGGAGGCAGCAGGGGGATCTGAATTATACCTTTTTATTAGGCGGAAATGAAGATGTGCTGCTCCTTAGAGGAAATGACGGCGGGTACAGCGGCATGCATTATGATTCTTGTCTATATGCCATTAACCGGCATACTGGCGAGAAGCTGTGGCAGGTTGACGCTGGTTTCGGCTGGTTCTTCGCGAAGATGGAACAATCCCGTCAATATGTAACGGTCTATACGCCATATAATCCTGAGCTCAAGAAATATGATAACCGAATTCAACATATCAGGATGTCAGACGGACATGTGATGTGGGAGGTTAAGCTGGCTGAGGATGCGGGATGGAGAAGTATGCTTGCTGCACGCGATGCGATTCTGATTTACTATCCTTGGGATCAAGATAAGAAGGAAGGCTCCATTGCGGTATATGACAGTGCCACAGGCAAGGAACGCTGGAAGAAGACATTTGCAGATGAGTACAGAGTGTTAAATGAAGGGGCGGAAGATGCCCATATTCTGATTCAGCAGAAGCAGCAGTTGGAGGCTTATGATCCACGTACAGGACAGCTGAAGTGGACCTTGAAATTGAAAGACGCTAGTGCTCAACCGATTGATCCATACAGCATATATGACAATGGCTATCGAGCTCAACCATTTGTACCAGCAAGCTCTAAGCGTTGGCTGTTGGCAGGCAGTGAGTGGCTGCTGCTGGATACGGAGACGGGGGATGTTTCCGTAAAATATCCTGTTGCCCGTGGTGAAAGGGTGGATATTATCGATGAACGGTATATGCTGGTTCAGCGAGGGCTGGATACCGATATTAACGGAAATGTCACTCGTTATGAAACCTCATTGCAGGATCTGAAGGAAGAGCGAACGCTGTGGACGATAAAGGGAAGGGTATTCAGAGGGGCTATTGAATGCGATGTGTTGTATGCGGCTGTGGAAGGAATTCCTACAGCGATTGATATGGAGAGCGGCAGCTTCTTATGGCAAATGAAGACTACAGCTAATGATGAGGATCATCTCATCTATCTATCCGGCAGCAGCTATGTAGTAACGGATGAGCATCTCATACTCTATTACGGCTCAGACCTCTTGGTTCTCGGCAAGAATGACGGCAAAGTGATAGGCCGAGTACATGATATGCTGGGGGGAATGGCTGAGCTTCGTGAAAGTGATGCTAGGACTGGGCTTATGAATATCGTTGGTGATGAACTGTATGTCGGGACTTCAAATGGCGCATTTGCTCGTTTCAGTCTGGAGAGCTTGAAGCCGTAATTTGTAAGGTGTCAGCGTGATTGCTATTCATATGGCATGATGGTATGCCCCTATTATGATCAAGCAGCAGGAAAATATAGGATCCCGAGCGAAGAAGAGAAAGGGTTATTCTATAGCGTTGAATCTAATAGGAGGCATGTTGATGGAAATGGTGGATATGAAGCAATTAATAGATGACTTGTTTGTGGCCGCGCAGACAGACGACGTCGTGCGACTTCGCGATATGTTGGAATCGCAGCCGCAATTAGCCAATGCGGAGAACAGCGATGGGCTTACGCCATTGGGGTATGCGGCACACTTTGGCCATGTAGATGCAGTACGGGTACTGCTCGAATATGGAGCGGAAGTGAATGCGATATCTCAATCTAAGGTCCCGTACATTCCTTCAAATACAGCGCTGCATGCAGCGATTGCAGGAAGCCGAAGCGTGGAAGTCGTCAAGCTGCTATTATCGCATCAGGCGAAGACGACGCTGTTCGATAGTAACGGTCATACTTGCCTGCACACTGCTGCATTTCATGATGATAACGTAGATCTCATTCGCATGCTGATTGTGCATGGCGCTGATGTAAATGCGACGGTTGAAGGCGGAGAAACAGCATTATCGCTTGCTGTTCAACAGGGCAATGAGCGTGTCGCCGCATTGCTGCGTGAATACGGAGCTATGTAAGGAAAGGGTCGCAGCTTATGAGGCTGCGACCTTTTTTGTGCTGCGCGGGGGCTGAGACGCCGGAAAAGAGCGTCTCAGCCCCACGCCCACGCGCGCCCCCGTGGCGAGGCAAAATGAGCCCGAGACGTAAAAAAGCGACGTCTCAGGCTCGAAATCGCACCGCAAAAGGGCTGAGACGCCGAAAAACGACGTCTCAGCCCTTCGCGGGCCCCCGCGGCGGGGCAAACCGAGCCCGAGACGTAAAAAATCGACGTCTCAGGCTCGAAATCGCGCCGCAAAAGGGCCGAGACGTCGGAAATTTACGTCTCAGCCCCTCGCGCGCGCCCGCGACGGGGGCAAAATGAGCCCGAGACGTCTAAAATTGACGTCTCAGGCTCGAAATCGCGCTGCAAAAGGGCTGAGACGTCGAAAATTAACGTCTCAGCCCTTCGCGCGCCCCCGCGGCGGGGCAAAATGAGCCCGAGACGTAAAAAAGCGACGTCTCAGGCTCAAAACCGCGTCGCAAAAGGGCTGAGACGTCGAAAAGCGACGTCTCAGCCTCTCGCGCCCCCGCCGCGGGGCAAACCGAGCCTGAGACGTAAAAAAGCGACGTCTCAGGCTCGAAATCGCGCTGCAAATAGGCTGAGACGTCGAAAAACGACGTCTCAGCCCCACGCGCGCCCCCGCGGCGGGCAAAATGAGCCCGAGACGTCGAAAACCGACGTCTCAGGCTCGGAATCACGCCGCAAAAGGGCTGAGACGTCGAAAATTTACGTCTCAGCCACCTGCGCGCCCCCTCGGCGGGGCAAAATAAGCCCGAGACGTAAAAAATCGACGTCTCAGGCTCGAAATCGCGCCGCAAAAGGGCTGAGACGCAGAAAACCGACGTCTCAGCCCCTCGCGCGCCCCCGATGCGGGGCAAAATGAGCCTGAGACGTCCAAAATTAACGTCTCAGCCCCACGCGCACCCCCGCGGCGGTGCAAAATGAGCCCAAGACGTAAAAAATCGACGTCTCAGTCTCGAAATCGCGCTGCAAAAGGGCCGAGACGTCGAAAACCGACGTCTCAGCTCCTCTCGCGCCCTCGCGGCAGGGCAAAATGAGCCCGAGACGTAAAAAAGCGACGTCTCATCCCCTCGCGCGCCCCCGCTGCGGGGCAAAATGAGCCCGAGACGTCGAAAAACGACGTCTCAGGCTCAAAATCGCGCTGCAAAAGGGCCGAGACGTCGAAAATTAACGTCTCAGCCCCACGCGCGCCCCCGCGGCGCGTCGTATATGTAAAAGTCGATTGAAGCGGTCACTTTTTACGCTTCTTATTTTTGAACATGACTTGATACAGCAGCCAGCCTCCTGGGAAGAAGGCATTCACAAAGCCGATAATGCCAAGCAGCGGTATGCCGAGAACCTTCGGCTTCATATCGGTTAAACAGATTAAGCTGGAACTCACAAGCAAGGCTGCGGTTATCATGCAGACGGCCAGCTTGTCGACCATGCTGTTGATTTGCTTGAGGGGCTCCTCAGAGCCTACCAACTCTATATTTACTTTAGATTGACCTTTGATGACGATCTTCAACAGCTCTGACAGCTGTGAAGGCAGTTCAACTGTTTTCTTTGAAAAGTTGTAAAAGGCTTTACCGCCTTGACGCAATTCTTCCTTGAGATCGAAATTAGAAAAAGCTTCGCCGGACAGATGGTTGGCCATGATCTGAACAAAGTTAACTTCTGGACAGCATGCGCGCAGCAAGCCTTCAATCGTCATAATACCGCGGCCGAGCATCGTTATTCCCTGCGGCATGGTGATACCGTGTTGCTTGGACAACTCTATCATATCCTGCAGCATCTTCCCCAGATTGAGGCTGGATAGATCCAAGCTGCCATACTTCGTGAGCATAACGTCGATATCCGTGTATAGTCTGGAATGATCAATGCGCCCCTTGACGACGCCTAGCGTGATCACCACATTTTTCAGCTCATAGATGTCATTGTTAGCAATTGCAACAACTGCGTTTCGCAGCAGCGTACGATCGCGATTGGACAGTCTGCCCATCATCCCAAGATCGAGCCATACGATCTTCCCTTCACTGATCCAGATGTTCCCTGGATGGGGATCCGCATGAAAGAAGGCATCGTCAACAATCTGCTTCACGTAGTTGTCTGCGAGCTTCATACCGATGTCATTAATGTCGTAGCCGAGTTCTCTCAGACGGTCGAGCTGATCAATCTGGATACCGTTAATGTACTCCATCACAAGAATACGTGATGTTGTCAGGTTCTTCTCAATCTTTGGGCATCTGACATATTGAATATCCTCATTCAGCTTGGAGAACTCTCGGTTATTGCTGGCCTCGAGCAGAAAGTTCATCTCCTCCTGCGCTACCAACCACATTTCTTCCAACACCGTATTGAAATCAATCGCATCGCCAGTGTTGCCAATAAACTTTAACAACCTGGTGGTCCGTTTCATAAGGGCAATATCTTGTGCCATTGTCTCACGAATGTCGGGACGCTGCACCTTGATGACGACCTTGGATCCATTTTTCAGAGTAGCAGGATGAACTTGTGCTATAGAAGCAGAACCAAGAGGCTCTTGCTCAATATGAGCAAAAACCTCTCGGATCGGCGCGCCGTATTCTTGCTGTATGATCGATAGCACATCTGAATAGCTCATTGGCGATACGTCCGCGCGCAGTCGAGCGAGTTCGTCGCAGTAGCTGGGCGGGAGCAGGTCGTGACGCATAGACACCATCTGGCCAAGCTTGATAAAGGTCGGACCGAGTTCCTCCAAGATCATCCGCAGCTTCACTGGAGTTAAACCATGAACGATATCGTGCGCCCTTAACACTCTGAGCATTTCTTTCACTCTCGAAACAGAAGAATCTTTATTCTGTCTCGTACTGCTTCTGTTCAGACGCCTCAGCTTCATGTTCCTTGTTCTCCATTTCAGCAAGCATTGCTTTGAGAGCTGCTAATTCATCCTTGCTCATTGTGTTCAGCTTATCCAGTACATTGACAGAGCTGTCAGCAGCAGTCTTAGTGCCAGCCGTTCTCTTCAGCTCTTCGTTCAGAACTTTCGCTTGATCCAGCGTGATTTGCCCCTTTTTCAAAAAGGTATCAACCAGCTCCTTGGATTTTTCCGCCGTGGTGGCGACTGCTCCGATACCTACCAGCAATACTTTCTTCATGTCGTCTTGGATACTCATCGTGTCTCCTCCTCATGAATACTTAAAGTAATCGTGCATATCAAGAAGTTCTCACTATCTATTGTAGGGAATATGATTATAAATTGCTGTGATTATAGTAATCATGACCTTATCTTCTATAATGATTACCCAAGCTTAAAGCTTTATTAATGCGCAGTTAATTCTAGTTAATTATTCCTTTCAAATGTCTAAATGATACGCATTCGCAAAATTCGGGTTACCATTGGCTCCTGTGTATCGAACTTGCGGGGAGACGCTCTTCCTAATGTGTGGGCTGCTCTGCCTTTGCTGCAGCGGCAGCGGCTTCGTAGCGCGCTAGGGATTTCGTCGCGGCCTCAAGCATGCGCTTCTTGAGATAATCGCCCTCGATCACACGAACACGCAGGCCGAGAAAGCGAATCTTGGACAGCAGATATTCCGCCTCGTCAGCCATATAACATATCCGAATGCGGTAAATATCTTGTTCTTCGAGGTAGGTCACATCCTTCTCGAAGCAGGCAAATGCGTATAGAATGCGTGACAGCTCGACATTGTACGCGGGAACAATCTCGATGACGGCGTCGGTTCTTCTCGAATCGAGAATACGGTCAATTCGTTTCAGGATATGGTCGGCGCGATTCAAAGGGATCGATTTCTCCGTTACGGATTCGATCTGCTTGAGCTTAATGCTCATAAATGAATGCCGCTTGAGATGGTACCACAGCAGATACCACTCTCGTTTCACCATCGAGTATTCCAGCTTATAGGGATATCCATATTGAAAGGCATTCAGCTCTCCTGACTTGTTGCGATAGGACAGGTGGAAGGCGCTCTTGTTCATAATAAGGCGACGCAGTGTGCGCAGCAGCGGATGGTAGACCTGATGCTCTACGCTGCGCGCTTTTTCGATCAAATGCTCAGCGGTGTCCATGCTATCCTCTTCTTCAAGCAGGACGCTCAGCTTATCGAGCGTCGCAGGTGTGAACGCTGCAGCGGCGGCTGGGTGCTGCAGCACATTCTTCAGCCAAGCCCGTTCGTGAGCGGTTACGATGAAGGTGCCGCTTCCTTCGAGCCGGGATATGATCTGATAGTTAAATATCTTCTCGAACAGATTCATAGTAGGCTTGAATCTCCTTCCACTCCTCGATAAATTGTTGGCGCAGGCGTTTCGGCTCCAGCACCTCGCAGCTCGATCCGAAGCTGCGCAGCCATGGCTTGATCTCCGTCATTCCATTCACCGTGATCTCGTAGACGAAGTATTCTTCATTTTCCTCGATAATGCGTCCCCATGGCCCCTGCTGAAGTACACGCTCTTTCACGAAATTATGATTAGAGACGTTCGGGTTGTAGAAGCGGGCGCGAATTGTCACGGGCTCCCCTGTGTCAATAAGCCAGCTCTGCTGGAGCTTCTTCTCCAGCGTTTGCTTTCGCTCCGTCCAAGCCTGCTCGGAAACAGCTTCAGTCTGTTCCAGCTGGGTGATGCCTTCCATGCGAAATTTGTGAATTCCGCCCATTCGGTTGTGAGCGAGCACATACCAACGTCCATACTGGTGGTCATAGACTACCTGAAGCGGCAGCATATGATGCTCTTTGCCCTCTGCATCGCGCTCGAACAATGGATTCGTATTTCTGGAGGAGTAGCTCTTATCCGCCTTCGGAGAGTAATACACAAACTTAATCTTGCGTCGATTGCGGATCGCGTCGAGCAGCGTGTATAGATGCGCTTCATCTAGAATCCGAGAATAGTAGTGATATTTATATAAAAAAGGTTCTGTAGCATCCGTCTCCATATCGCCGCGCAGCAGCAGCTTCTTGAGTCCGTCTCGCAGCAAATAGCCCTGAACAGAAGGGACCTGTGTGTTGGCCATAACATCCACGTAGTCGTACAGATCGAGCAATTCGTCTTCTGTCAGATCTGCCACCAAGTCATTATGAAGTCGGTAGCGATAGGGACGCGTTGAAGCTTCCTTCTTGATGACGCCAACCTCTTCGAGGTATTTCAGATCAGCGCGAATCGTTTTCTCGTCCGGAACGGCTACATCCACAGGCATGCTGCTAATGCAGAAGTCCAATAGCTCCATTGCTGTCATGGCTTGCTCGTTCATCCCCGCGATCAGAAGCGAGATACGGATACTTTCTGACTCTTTGACCGATTTCGCGCGAAATAAAAACAAGAGCATCGGATCACTCGAGTCGTAGTAGCTGAATCGCAAGGATTCCGCTAATTGCCGTCCTTGTTCCTCAGGAATAGGGGGCGCAATCGTATTGGCAATGTCTTTAAGACGACGGATCGTCTTGTCAAAGGTATGTACGGAAATGCCTAACCTTTCGGCAAATTGCTGCCGGTTATACGCTCCGCTTGTCAGCACAAGCATACGCAGGAATTGAATTTCCTTATCGAAGCTTTCTTTAGCCACGCAGCAGCCCCCGTTTCTTTTCTAGTAATCGAACTATTCTCTTATTGTAGCAGGTACTCGTAATACTTTCGCCATGTTCGTTCTCGATCACAATGAAGATAATAAGGGTGTGAACTTAAAGGAGTGATATTTATGCCGGTTTATACGCACATGATTAAGAGTGAGTTGGAACGAATAGAGCAGGAGGAACAGGTTCGAATCCTATATGCCTGCGAATCCGGAAGCCGGGCATGGGGATTCCCTTCTCGCAACAGTGACTATGATGTTCGATTTATATATGTTCGTCCTGTGGAGTGGTATCTGTCGATATTCGATAAACGGGACGTCATCGAACGTCCGATCAACAACATGCTCGACTTGAGCGGCTGGGATCTGAGAAAAGCGCTTCAGCTATTCCGCAAATCAAACCCGCCGCTTATGGAATGGCTGCAATCGCCCATCCAGTACCTCGAGCGGTACTCGGTCACGGAGCAGATCCGACGGATATCTCCGCTAACCTTCTCGCCGAAGTCCTGTATGTATCATTATCTCAACATGGCCAGAGGCAACTACCGCGACTATTTGCAGGGGGAGCAGGTCCGGATTAAAAAGTATTTTTATGTGCTGCGGCCGATACTGGCTTGCGGCTGGATCGAGAAGTATAACAGCATGCCGCCCATGGAGTTCGATCGACTCGTTGATGCGCTTATTCCCGCTGACAGCATGTTGAATGAGGTCATAGGACTTCTGCTTGCTCGTAAAATGGCCGGCGAGGAGCTCGATATAGAGCCGAGGTTGAATCCTATCAACGAATACTTGGAGGAACGGATCGCCTATTTCGAGCAGACAGCCGGAACATTGACGAGTGCTGCGGGAGTGCAAGATCAGGATAAGCTTGATCACTTGTTCCGCTGTGCGCTGCAGGAAGTGTGGGGCAACGTCGAGTGATGCGTGCGTAGGATGAGCTAGGTTCGCTCATCGCGAGGAAAGCGAAAAAGGTTTTTACCCCGTTAAAGGTGGTCCGAGCGAAGGTTATGCACGCTCTAACGGGTAAAAACCCTGTTAGCGTGTTCACAGTGTTAAACACGCTAGTCACGGTAGGCTCGTAAGCGGTTTTTACCCCGTTACAGGTGGTCCATGCATGGGTTACGCACACTGTAACGGGTAAAAACCCCGTTATCGCGCATGGGATACGCACGCCTGTCATGTCCGCCATTTGGCTATTATCCCATGAACTCAGCAGCTGCCGCACTGAGCGGAAGGGATAATGGTGAGACACTCACTGAGAGGGACATACGATGTGATCTATATCCGAACAAGATATTGAGGATAGATAATAGGAAGAAAAGTGTTCATCGTGAGAAATAATCAATATGAGAAGAACAGCAACGGGGATCCAATATCCCGCAGAATGGCTGTTCTTTTTGATGTGTGCGATGTTTGTGACGATAGGTGCTCATTGCTTCAATAGATGAATCAACACAAGCGGCATATCCCCATCATGAGGATGAACAACGCAATCCAATATACCCGGTAAATAAACTTGTTTTTTGAGCGAACTTATGTTTGGATAAAGATATCGAAATGGATCATGATGCGGTACGAATAGCAGGAAGTCAGCAGCAGGCTTCTGAATGTGAGGTGAACAAGCACAGGATGATGGGCAACGACAAGGAACATTTTCATTATGCAGAAATTGAAATGAACGGCAGCGAGGACAAAGGGATGGTCATCCCGCCGAGGGATCCGTCGCGGCCAGCGCCTGTATCTGTAGGGAGAGATGCCAAGCAGTTTATCGAGTCTCTCAACATTAGTATTGGTGAGCAGTCATTTGTGAAGCAGGCGCGCAAATGGGAGCATCATGTGGATCGTGATGCGAATTTTGTGCCTTTTACGGCCTATTGGCCTACATACGAGAGTATGTCGGAGGCGCAGCGCGGGTGGTATTTTTACTGGCGGAACGAAGTGCGTTATGAGAGGTATCTGCGGACGGACTTGTCGTACATCTTCCTGTATGTGTATGAATTGATCAATGGCATCGGATGGAAGGACCCGCAGGATGGATACTACATGCTGATGGAGGTATGGGGGGCTTACCGCAGTGAGTTTCCACGATTGGATCGCTACCTGGGCAACTGGGTGGCGGACTTTGTGCTTGTTCACCAGCTGGAAGCTGCTTTCGCAGACATTGCGGAACGGGTGCCGCATGCGATATCGGGCGATCTTTTTGAGCTGGAGCTCATGCATCGCTTTAAGACTGATCCAGTGGACCTCTCGATTGATACTGTAGACCTGCTGGCGGATTACAACGTGATGGGAAGCAAGTTCTACGCCCAAGGCGGGAGAGCGGATCTTGAGAAGTATATCCCGAAGGTCATTGCTCTGGTAGATCGGTATATTGTGAAAAAATACGATATGCGCTTAGTCGAAATGTTCCATCCGGGTGAGGTAGAGCAGCGAGAAAGATATTTGTTTCGCGGTGCGCTGTATGATGCTTCACAGTTTGGACGCAGCGTCACGATCGGTGTGATTGCATTGAGTCATTACGCCCCACTGCGCGCGATGATAACGCAGCTTGTTCGGTTAACGGAGAATACACTGCGGCGCCTGCGCGGATTCAAAGGTCAACTGCGGGGAATTAAGGTGGAGGATGGGATCAACACATTGGTCGTGCGGTATTTAGAGCGGGAGCTGGGACATGGGGATGATGCTGCTGCACAGGCCGTACCTAGTGTGAGCATAGACGCAGAGAAGTTAGCGAAGTTAAAGAGCGATTCGGATCGTGTGCGCGAGCTGTTGACGGTGGAAGAGGAAATGTTTGGGCAAGATCAAACGCGAGAGCAAGCGCAAGAGTGTAGTCCAAGTAATGAGCTAGAGCATGTAACTGTGGGAGGACAAAAGGCGGAGCAACCGCAAGGACAGGATCGAAGCGAAGACCTAGGATTGGTGCGAGAGCTTGAGATAGATGAGGGGCTGGTGGAAGATTGTGAACCAAGTCGAGATCAAGGTCAAGAGCGCCAAGAGGAGACGTGTACAGGCGAGCAAGCTTGGAGTTCAGAGCAAATGGACGCGGAATGGGCTGAGTTGGCAGAAATGCTTGAGCCTATGCATCGCCGTGTGCTGGCTGCGCTGTATGAAGGAGCGGGCTCACAGCAATTGATGCAATTGGCGGCTGAATACGGCTCGATGCCGGAGCTGATCGTTGAAGAAATCAATAATGCCGCTATGGATACAATCGGTGATCTGTTGATTGATGGCGAAGCGATAGCGGATGAATATATACCGATGATTAAACATTGGATGGGGTGAATGTGGCATGAATGAAGTGAAGATTCCGAAGCGCATGACGACAGCGCTTGTGAATTCGTTAACCGCGGGCGTTGTGCCGCGAATCGGACTAGAGCATATCGCGGTGGGGCGCAAGCCGGAGATAGAGGCGATATTAAAAGACTTGGACAACATCGCTGAAGGCGGAGCGGCGTTCAAGCTGATCACAGGGCGGTATGGAAGCGGCAAGAGCTTTCTCTTGCAGATGATTCGCAACTATGCGATGGACCGCGGTTTCGCGGTAGCGGACGGCGATCTATCTCCGGAACGGAGGTTGGTCGGGACCAAGGGACAGGGCTTAGCGACTTATCGTGAGCTGATGACGAATCTGTCCACACGGACTAGGCCGGATGGGGGATCTTTGGAAACCATTTTACAAAAGTGGATCATGGTTATTCAACAAGGGGCTATGTCGGAGCTTGGGATTGGTCCAAACGATCCTGCCTTGAACGTGGAAGTTGAGCAGCGGATTGTGGCTGTGACGGGCGAGATGCAGAGCATGGTGCATGGGTTTGACTTTGCGAAGGTGCTGGCTGCGTATTGGAATGGTTATCGGACAATGGATGATGAAATGAAGCAAAATGCGCTGCGCTGGCTGCGGGGTGAATATGCGACGAAGACAGAGGCCAAGAAGGCGCTGGGCGTCGGTGTTATCATCGATGATGACAACTGGTACGACTACATGAAGCTATGGGCTGAATTTACGGCGAAGATCGGATATAAAGGACTGCTGCTCTTTATTGATGAAGGGGTCAATCTGTACAAGATCACGAACAGCATATCCCGGCACAGCAACTATGAGAAGCTGCTGACGATGTTCAACGACACGATGCAGGGCAAGGCGGAGTATTTGGGCATATTCTTGGGGGGAACTCCACAGTTTGTGGAAGATGAACGCCGCGGCTTGTACTCGTATGAGGCGCTGCGGTCGCGGTTAGTCGCTGGACGCTATACGGGTGAAGGTCTGCGTAACTATACGGGACCGATCATCAAGCTGGACATGCTGTCGCATGAGGAAATCCTGATCTTGCTGCAGCGTTTGCGTCATGTGCATGCGTTGCATTATGGATATGAGGCGAAGCTGACAGATGAGCAGCTGATCACGTTTATGGAGCAGGCAGTCGGCAGACTTGGAGCGGATGAGCTGTTAACGACACGGGAGATCATCCGTGACTTTATGGATCTGCTGCATACGCTGCATCAGTATCCAGATCGATCCTTCGCTGAATTGGTCGGGGAGCGCAGTGTGAAGCCTGCGGAAAAAGACCCTGACGAGGTTGGCGACTTCCTGGCGGAGTTTGAGTTATGAGCGGAGTGGGGAGCAGCGGGGGTAACCCGTTTCATCGGCTGGCACCGTTCATCCAGGAGTATATTTATAAGAAGCGTTGGGATACGCTGCGTGACGCCCAATTAGGCGCATGCCGAGTATTGTTTGAGACGCAGAATCATTTGCTGATCGCATCGGGAACGGCATCGGGCAAGACTGAAGCGGCGTTTTTTCCAGCGTTGACCGAGTTATACGAGAATCCGGCTAAATCAGTAGGTATCTTGTATATTGGGCCGTTGAAGGCGTTGATTAACGATCAATTTGAACGTTTGAATGATCTGCTGCGCGAGGCACATATCCCGGTGTGGCATTGGCATGGGGATGTGGCACAGGCGGAGAAGACGAAGCTGGTGCGCAATCCGTCCGGCGTGCTGCAGATCACGCCGGAATCGCTGGAAGGCTTGCTGATGAATAAGCCGAATGCGATTCCAGCGATGTTCTCCGATCTGCGCTATGTCGTGGTGGATGAAGTCCACGCCTTTATGGGCGCGGATCGCGGGACGCAGGTGCTGAGCTTGCTGGCGCGGATTGAACGGATGGCGGGGTGTCATCCGCGACGAGTCGGATTATCAGCGACGCTCAGCGATTATGATACAGCCTGCGCATGGCTTGGAGCCGGCACCTCCAGCGCGGTGGAGGTGGTCGCGCCGCAAGGCGGGCGCAAGCTGCGGTTGAGTGTGGAGCATTTTTCGTTCCCGGATGCGAAGAACGAGGAAGAAGCCGAGCAGCTGGCGAATGCGCGCAAGGCTTATTATGACTATATTTATGACCACACGCGCTTGAAGAAGGCGCTGGTGTTCACGAACAGCCGCACCGATGCGGAGGTGACGACGCTGGAGATGCGGCGAGTCGCGGCTCGTCGGCAGGAGCCGGACGTGTTCTATGTGCACCACGGCAGCATATCCGCGATGCTGCGCGAGGAAGCGGAAGCCGCGCTGCGATCGGGGCATGGCCCCGCTGTCGCGGCGGCGACTCTGACGCTCGAGCTCGGCATCGACTTAGGCGAGCTCGAGCGTGTGGTGCAGCTGGGCGCGCCGTACAGCTGCTCCAGCTTTGTACAGCGCCTCGGCCGTTCGGGACGGCGGGGCGAGGCGGTGTCGGAGATGCTCTTCGTCGTCCCGGAAGAGGAGGACGAAGAGGCGCAGCTGCCCGCGCGCATGCCGTGGACGCTGCTGCGGGCGATCGCGGTCACGGAGCTGTACGTGCGCGACAAGTGGGTTGAGCCGATCCAGCTGCGCAAGAAGCCCATCGGTCTGTTATATCATCAGACGATGAGCATCTTGAAAGGGATGGGCGAAGCGACACCCGCGGAGCTTGCGCGCGAGGTACTGACTTTGCCTCCGTTTCAGACGATTGAAACGGAAGAGTATCGAATGTTCTTGAATTATCTGCTGCAGACCGATCATCTGCAGCTGACAGAAGAGGGCTCGCTCATCATCGGCCTGACGGGTGAGAAGATCGTGAACAATTTCCGTTTCCTAGCCGTCTTCAAGGACGATGAGGAGCATGTCGTATATAACGGCTCGGAGGAGATCGGCTCGATCACGACTGTCCCGCCGCCCGGCTATTGCTTCTCGCTGGCCGGCAAGCTGTGGAAGGTGGTCGAGATCGACACCAAGCATAAAGCCGTCTACGTCAAGGCGACGCGCGGCAAGGTGGACACGCTCTGGCTCGGTGGAGGCGGCGACATGCACACGCTCGTCATGCGCAAGATGCGCGACGTGCTGGCGGACAGCACGATCTACCCATATCTCGCGCCGCGTGCGGTCAACCGCCTGGAGCGCGCCCGCCGGCTCGCGCGCGAGAGCGGCCTGCTGACGCAGAGCGTCATCCCAGCAGGCGGGGACTCGCACTTCGTGCTGCCATGGGTTGGCTCGAAGCCGTTCCGCACGCTGGAACGCGTGCTGAAGCACCGTCTCGCCGAGCGGCTCGCACTTCGCTCCATCGTGCCGATGGAGCCTTACTACATGGTCGTCTCCGGCCGCGCCGACGCCGACACACTGCTGCGCGAGATCCAGCACGAGCTAGCGAACTGCGAGGATCCGATCACGCTGCTTGCGCCGGAGGAGGCGCCGTACATAGGGAAGTACGACGAGTTTGTGGCGCCCGAGCTGGTGCGGCGAGCCTTCGCGGTAGACGGACTGGAGATTGAAGGGGTTACTCTGCGATAGTGGATTAAAGAGGACCTATTCCCGAATTCAAAAAAGACGCACAAGATGAAACTCATCTGTGCGTCTTTTTTGCGCAACTTAGCCTTAGCGCGGCCAGTTGGCGGCGTCCGCGGACACACAAGCCGTTATTTAGCCTCAAACCCAACATTTTGTGTATCTAACGGACCGTAGTTCCACTATTCCTCATCATTTCGCCTCAAATTGCTCTTTTCAAGGCAAATAGCGTCTCCTGTGTCCGCAAAACTCGTGAAACCCCCCTGTTTCGGAGAAATAATAGCTTCTGTGTCCGTTTCATCTCTATGGGCATAGGGGCAGGGCAGCCATGCCAATTGCTAAACGATTGCATGTTCAGAGCGTTGCTGCCTCTCAACTCTCATGCATCCTGCTTCTAGATCGATCGTATCACGAACCCGCTCTGCACTTTAGCAAGCACCTCGCCAAGCACTTCGCCGCTAAGCTTGTTCTTTGGTCGACAATTAGCCAATGCTAGCGCTGCTGGCGGCGCCCGCGGACACACAGGCCGTTATTTAGCCTCAAACCCAACATTTCGTGGATCAAACGGACCGTAGTTCCGCTATTCCTCAACATTTCGCCCCAAATTGCTCATTTCAAGGCAAATAGCGTCTCCTGTGTCCGCGAAACTCGTGAAATCCCCCTCTTTCGGAGAAATAACGGCTCTACGGTCCGCTGCCCCGTAGATTCCCTTGCAAATAGGCACTAATCATATGAAGCTCACCGCTCCAATGAAACAAAAATAGCACCCAGAAGGATGCTATTTTCTAGAGTATGATCGCTTTTTACAGAACTCGGGTTTAATATCTACCTTTTGCAGGGAGAATTCGTTGTTCACCTCTCTCGTACATGGCGAGCAATGACTGGATGAACCGCAACTGAGGCACGATCCAATAGACTAGAACCGCCGACGCAATTGCCAACAGAGCACCCACAATGACATCTGCGGGGTAATGCACACCTACGCCGATGCGCGAGATTGCGCCACAGCCTGCAACCAAAAGCCATAGGCAGCTTAGAACGTTCTTTTTTCTACGAACCAGCCAGAAGGAAACGCAAACTGACACAAACAAGATCGTATGGTCGCTCGGAAACGAATTGCCCACCGTCTTCTCGATCAGTTTATTGACATCAGGCAGCGCCGCAAATGGCTGCGGATTCGAATATAACAGCCCAACGGCCTTCCCAAGCGCTTCAGCAAGCAGAAACGCCAATCCAGCCTGAATAACCATCATCCGATTCGAACATATTCTCGTAAACCAATAGATCACCATAGCAGCAGCCAAGATATATACCAAATCTTCAGCAAAGAACACAAACACAGGATTCAGAAATGTATGTTCAATCCCTAAGTTATTGATCGCGCGAAACCACTCCACATTAATGTCCATCAATGACACAAGGATCGCCTCCCTCTTACATTATTAATAGCATCAATATACTAGGTGAGTGCTTGATGAGAAATCGATGAACATGACATTCATATTTCATTTCTGTAAGGTAGGAAGTTGTCTATGCGCTAAACGGATGAGAGTATGGTCAGCAGGTTCTAGTCCTTAGGTCTATAAGGAATGAACGCCATCTAGTCGTAATATCCCATCTTTCGACTTATAGCGCCGCAAATGCTTGACCACCTGAAATGAGCGCCTATAGAATGTGTTTGATAGGTAAAATATACTGGGGGTAAATTGATGTTTAAGCTAAGAGCACTATGTGTACCGCTGCTTCTAGCGATTTCGCTGACGATTGGTGTGGGAAGCGCTTCCGCGGAGCAGATGTTTCGCGACATTGACAATCACTGGGCGAAGACGACTATTGAATGGGGCGTATCCAAGGGAATTGTTAAGGGTTATGAAAATGGCACATTTAAGCCAAATCAAAATGTGACGGAAGCCGAGTTTATTCGCATGCTGGTTGTTGGAATTACAGGTAAGGACTTGGAGGATTCGTACCTGACAGATCGCTGGTCAGATAAGTATTATAACTTCCTCTACTTTAAGAACTATCCGGTCGATGGTTACGCTGATCTGCAGCTTAGAAATAAATATATAACGCGCGAGCATGTGGCGGAGATCGTGTCCAGTGCGGACGGTGTGAACTTTGAAGGCGATCGGGCGATTCAATACGTCTTGGGGAAAAAGTATGCGTTAGGTCGCATTCCTGGAGAAAATACGATCAAAGGGTACATGGGGCATGAGACGATTACACGCGCCGAAGTGCTGCAGCTGATTAAGAACTTGACGGATCATGGCATGTCTAATCTATATGACCGTCCATTGGAGCCGACTTCGGAAGCCAGATTGCCAAGACTGCCGACAGATTGGGATCTATACCGGGATGAGATGTATTTGGTGATTAGACAGAAGGTATTTTCCAAATATGAAGGATATCGAATCTACGACGATGGCAGCAGCAAGATTGTGATGTCGAAGACGAAGCAGCAGGGGCAAGCTGAAGATGCGGTCGCGGTAGAATTCGAACAGCAGATTCAATCCTTCAGCGGGGTGTCGGTATCGGATATAACGGACAGTACCCAGCGCAAGATGCTGGTTGACGTGCTGAACTTATACGGATTCAAGGCTGACGATGCTTTTATGAAGAAGGTCGATGAGGTAGAGAAGAATAAGAAGGAAACATCGCTTCTTGTGAGCGGCAAGATGCTAGTGATCGATCCACAGATTACGAGCCCGGCAGGGAATGTCACGATTTATTATAAATGGTGGGATGAAGCTCGTTCATAGTATGATGGATGGAAAAGGAGACTGTTCTCGCATTAGCGGGGACGGTCTTCTTTACTTGATACATTTATCGACTGGAATGTCATAAATTTAATTTGCATATAAGCTGTTATCTTCCTCGTGAGGGGATTATGATAGAAGAATGAAATAGGTAAGTTCTGTATTATATGTAGAGGTAATATGAAATGGAGTGATCACAGTTGAAGCAAGAAGTGAGTTCGTACCCGCATGAATTACGCTGCATGTCCTTTAATATCAAGAACGCTTATGATCTAGAGGGTCCGAACGTTTGGAATCATCGCAAAGAGATGGTAGCAGGCTTGATCAAGTTTCATCGCCCTGATATGGTAGGACTTCAAGAGGTACTCTATCAGCAGCTTACCGATCTGGAACAGGCGCTTCCGGAATACGGCTGGATCGGTGTTGGGCGTGAAGATGGTGATAAGGAAGGGGAATTTTCTTGCATCTTCTATCGCAAGAAGCGGTTAAAGCTACTCGAAGAGGGAACGTTCTGGCTGTCTGAGCAGCCGGATACTCCGGGATCTATGGGATGGGATGCAGCCTGCACCCGCGTCGTGTCTTGGGCACGCTTCCATGATGTGCTTAACGACCAGATCTTCTATCACTTCAACACCCACTTTGATCATGTTGGCGTTGTGGCGGTAGAGCAGAGTGCGTACCTCATCCTGAATCGTGTGAACACTCTTGCTGCTGGATATCCTGTCGTGTTGACTGGAGACTTTAATGTAACGTCGAATTCGAATACGTATCGGATCTTGTGCCAGCAAGAATCCGCGTCGCAAACTGCTGAACAGCCTAATGTCTCTTTTCGTGATGCGAGCCTAGCAGCGGAGTACAAGCATTTTGGACCAACGTTTACATTCCAGGATTTTGATTCTGTGGCTGTTGCGGCACGTACATATCCGATGATACAAGCTGCAATTGAAAGCAAGCCAATCGAGTTTGAAACACCGATTGACTTCATCTTTGTAAGCGATCCTATTAAAGTTGATAGCTACGGAATAATTGCCGATCATAACTCGGGTAAGATGCCTTCGGATCATTTTCCGATTATTGCGGATATCCGATTGTAGCCTATATACATAGCAGAACCGCTGGAGCAATTCCTCCAGCGGTTCTGCTATGTTATGCGTTTGCGTTGACTACGCGCCTGCTGACGTTGAGTGAGAGCTCGGCTTGCGCTGAATCCAGTATCCGAAGCACATCGTGCCGAGCAACAGCAGGCCTGTTACCAAGAATACGGCATGTACGTTGAACATGCCGCTGAGCATGCCGCCTGCGAGCGGTCCCAGCATACCGCCAATCTGGCTTGCCGTCTGGTTCAAGCTGAATGCCCGACCGCGGAATTCCGGTGCTGTCGAGCGAACGACCATCCCGTTCAACGCAGGGAAGACTGCGCAGAAGAAGGCGCCGTACACGAAGCGGATGATGGAGAAGCTGTATATATTCTCGAACAGAATCTGAGCGAGCGATCCCAGTCCGCCTGCCAGCAATCCGATCAGCAGCACCTTGTGGAAGCCGATCCTGTCGGCTAGCTTGCCCCAGCGGGCTGCGAACAGGATGCTTGCGATACCGACGAGGGAGAAGACGAAGCCGGAGAGCAGCGATGCATTCTCGCTCGATCCGCCGATCTCTATGACATACAGCGGGAGTACAGGCTCGATCGTCATGACTGAGAATTGGGTCAACAGCGTCAATATTAGTACGAACATGAGCGCCTTGTTACCGCGTGCAACCTTGATCGTATTCACAACCGAAATTTTGTCCTTGCTCGGTACGAATTTCTCCTCTTTGACCCAGAAGATGACCAGTATCGTCGCGATGAAGCATAATATGCCTGCAATGGCGAACGCCAATCGATTGCTGAATAGATGGGATAGCAAACCGCCGATCAATGGCCCCATAATGCTGCCGGTCGCGGTTGCGGTGGACATCATGGACAGCGCGTAACCGACTTTTTTCTCAGGAGTATTCGTACCGACGATTGCAATTGAGCCTGGTATAAATCCCGAGAGCAAGCCTTGAAGAAGTCGAATCGCAAGCAATTGATATTGATTCGTGACGAATGCCATCAAGATGTACAAGATGAATAGGACGAGTCCAGCGCGAATGATCATCGGCTTGCGGCCGTACTTGTCGCCAACTGCTCCCCAGAATGGAGATGAAATGGCCCCCGCCAGAAAGGCGGCGCTGAATAGGAGGCCCGACCATAATTCAAGATGCTCAGTAACGCCTAGATCAATGAGAAACAGCGGTAGAAACGGGATTACCATTGAGAAGCTTGATGATACGATAAAAGATCCGAACCACAGTATGACTAGGTTCTTTTTCCAGCTTTCCATGACTATTTCACTCCAGAATGACTATTTGTTTAGTATGTGCAAAGTATGTCGCCGAACATTTCTCTATCGCTTATGTTAACAGATGTTGGATGGACTAAACAATCATAGAAATGACCCTTTGAATGAAATAACCGACACCGTTACTTATAAATAGACAAAAAACAACCTCTACCACGCATTATTCGGCGGGGTAAAGGCGTTAATAGAAATGACTAGCAATTTGTGGAATGTGAATTGTAATTCGCAATATAGATGATTAGAAGTCGTTACACGGTAGGTTTATGATGAGGGGTGCTGTTGTTGGCTGTGCGTTTGTTGAACCATTTGCTGAATACATAGTGATCAAGACCAAAGCGGGCTGCATTATTGCCTGCGATTAGAATGAGAATGCCAAGGATGAGCAGGATTGGGTTCGTGCTGACTGTTCCGCTCAAGAGGAAGGCCATGTTCATAACAACTCCAAAGAAAGCGGCCGTCTTCGTTAATCCTCCAAGGATCAAGCCCACACCTACTAACACTTCGCCCCAAGATACCAGGAAGGTGAATAGATCGGCATTCGGCAGTGCGACATGTTCTAGGAACCAAGCCCACCAGGCTGTAACAGCGGGGTGTTCACCTGTAGCTTTCCCAATCGCTCCTTTCAGAAATCCACTTGCATCAAAGGTTCCAAACACTTTGCCAATACCTGCGGTCAGCCAAGCATACCCGAGGTAGAGGCGAACGATTAACAACAGTCCTGCAGCCCATTTGTTGGTTCGCATAAATTGGATGAACATAAAATATTCCTCCTTATACATGAACGCTTATTTTGTGAAGAATCTTACTTTGTTATAATTCAATTTTAAACATCTCGAGCATGAAATACAATGGAAAATTAGTGAACATAATCACATAATCAAAAAAGGGCGTTCGCCTCCCTCGAGATGACTGGGAAGCAATCGCACCTTCTTAGCATTAGGTTGTCTAATCTATCTATTACCGAACACTATTCTTCTGGCTGGATCTGCTGCAAAGCCAGCTAAGCGTATACATACAAGCAAGCAGCCATACGCCACCGGCTATAAAGCCTGCCAATACATCTGTAAAGTAATGCACACCTAGATAAACACGGCTCATTCCGATTGCGGCGATCATGATAACGGCTGAGGGCAGAATGTACCAGGTAGGGCGATCATACGCTCTCATGATTCGGAAGAGAAGATAAGCGAGCATGCCGTAGAAGGCCGTGGACACCATCGCGTGGCCGCTCGGAAAGCTGTAGCCGGTGGCATGTACCCAATGCTCCCATTCAGGACGAACACGATGAAATATGGATTTTAGGCCTTCATTGAGTAGATAGGAGCCGCCTAGTGAGACTAACAGCATCACGGCATGTGCTTTCAACTGCTTTCCATACGCCAACCAAGCCGCTATGACAAGGGACAAGGGAATAATGATATAGCTGTTGGCCAAATGAGTGATCCAAGAGACGATAGTAGTTAACGGAGGTGAAGCGACTTGTCTCAGCGACTCTGTGACTTGATAGTCCAGCGCGGTAAACTTATCTGCAAACACTCCCTTGGAAACATAGGCAAACAAGAGAAGAAGCACCGGGACAAGAACGACACCCCAAGCGATGTGAAGTGTAACATTAACCACCTCATTCTTTGTGATGGGTGATTGTTGACGTATATCATCAGACATAATTTGATAGCCCCTTTAAGATAAAATTAGCTGTACAAGTTTACGTTAGGAAAAAGAGGTTGGTTTCGTTATAATTGATAATAGATATGCCATATAATCAAGGAGTCTTTAATATGAACGAACGCTTAATTATAGAGATAAGAAACGGAATCTTAGAGTGTGAGCATGATGGCGCACTCTGCGCTGTAGACGAACATGGAGCACTGAAGCACGCCATCGGTGATATGGAGGCTCCCCGCTTCCTGCGATCAGCAGGCAAGCCGCTGCAGATTATTCCTGCCGTGAAGCACGGTGTCTTGGAGCGATACAACTTATCCGAGCAAGATCTCGCCCTTATGTTGTCCTCCCATCGAGGAGAACATGTGCACATGGACACAATGAAACATATTATGCTCCAGAGCGGATTGTCCGAGTCAGCGCTGCAATGCGCGGCTTCTTATCCGCTGCACGAGCCTTCCAAAGAACAGTGGATCAGAAGCGGTGGACAACCAGCAAGACGATTCCATAATTGCTCAGGCAAGCACTTCGGCATTCTAGCCTGGTGCAAGCTTGCAGGCTATGACCTTGAGTCTTACTTGGAGCCGGAGCATCCTGCCCAGCAAGAGATGACATCTGCTATTATCGAGATGTCAGAAGTTAAGCCGGAGCATATGGGCAGCGGGACAGATGGCTGTGGATTTCCAGTATATGCATTGCCGATGCCAGCGATAGCTAAGGCTTATCTGAAGCTTGCATGTCCTGATTTAATAGCAGATGCTTCTACCCGAGCTGCAGTAGAACGCATAGGCAGAGCTATGACCTCCTATCCGCTGCACGTAGGAGGGACTGGACGACTGGACTCGGTTATGATGGAGGATCCGAACATCGTTGCCAAGGGCGGGTTCAAAGGGATATTCGGATTCGCTTTGCGCGAGGAACGGTTAGGATTCGCCGTTAAGATTGCGGATGGCGCTGATGAAGAATGCGCTTATGTGATACTTTCGATATTGAAACAGCTTGGATATAAACGAGCGGAGACGATTCAACGTCTTGAAACGATGTTCCCTTCAGAGATACTGAATGATCAGGGTCACATTGTGGGTGAATCTCGGACTGTATTTCAACTATGAGAAAAGGTGATGAACGATGGATCATATAGACAAGAAGAGTGCGACAGTGCCCGTGATGCTAGAAGTTATTGCGACCACGCTCAGCGATGTTAGAGCCGCGCAAGCAGGCGGCGCGGATCGTATCGAGCTTATAACAGCGTTCGCTGAAGGCGGCTTGACTCCTAGCTTGGGGCTGATCGAGCAGACTGCTGCAGAAGCTACAATTCCCTTTCGCGTGATGGTCCGCCCGCATGCGCGCTCCTTTGTGTACGATCGAGATGATATGATGACGATCGTAAGAGATGTCGAGCTGGCGCGTTCAGCAGGAGCTAAAGCGATCGTATTCGGAGCGCTGACTGCTGAGGGGCAGATCGATGAAGAAGCGCTGCGCCGCGTATTGGATGCAGCGGGGACGATGGAAATGACCTTCCATCGCGCGATTGACGAATCTGCCGATATTATGAAGGCTCTAGAAACGATCCTCTCTTATAAAGGCATCACCGATATATTGACTTCTGGTGGAGCAGACCATGCCGTTCAAGCGGCGAGTACGATACGCCGCATGGTCGAAACAGCCAAGCCGCAGGGTGTTCATATTCTGGCAGGCAGTGGACTCAACGCGGATAATGTTGTGCCATTCCTGCGTGAAACAGGTGTAGAACGCGTTCATTTTGGTTCTGCTGTCAGAATAGACGGCAAAGCGCTTAATCCAATTGAAGCAGCGCGCATTCAGACACTTCGAGCCAGCTTAGCTGCACGGTAATCATCATAATGCCATCATAGTCCTAATACCTAAAATGCCCTATCCATACCTGATGCGTCAGGTGCAGATAGGGCATTCTATTTAGCAGGGTGTTCATGATACGGACTTAGCCGCGGCGTAATTTGCCTAGTTCGGAAACGAGCGCCTCCATCTCACTGATGCTGAAATTCGTCTTTTCTATAACGATGTCATAGATGTCCTTAATATCATCATACTGCTCTACTGAGAATGCAGAAGCCTGCATCGCTTGCGCAGTAGCCATCTTTAAGCGGCCCTTTATTTCCTCGATCATGATCTCCACTTGGGCTTGTGTCTTCTCTTGTGCCATCATAATCCATCCTTTCTTCCGAATCTTCAGCGTGACTGAACGTATTGTACCATGAGCAAAGAGGTTGAACAATCCGTAGACTTGGCAAGCATACACAACTTCAGTACAATAAGGCATCATAACAGGATATAGAGGAGGATCGGTTATGCACGATATGTTGAGATCTGATTCAGATAGTCACGGTAAGCCCCGGAAGTGCAATGCCGATCAACTGCTCAAATATTTATATGAATTGGCTGGACATCTTCCTTTGGACAAGCTTGTGTTTGTATGTATAGGTACAGACCGCTCTACGGGTGACGCGCTCGGTCCTCTAGTTGGCTCAGCCTTGGTTAGAAGAGGGATCACGGAAGTGATTGGCACCTTAGAAGCTCCTTGTGACGCATCCAATCTAGAGCGCCGAATCGCAGATATCCCGGAAGACCGGATTATTATCGCAGTTGATGCTTGTTTAGGACATCCTTCTACAGTCGGTCATTATTTGGTTCATGATCAGCCGATTATTCCTGCGCAATCTGTCGGCACAGAGCTGCCTGCGGTCGGCCATTACAGCATTGCGGCTGTCGTTAACATGAACAGTCCCAAGCCGTATTGGACGCTGCAAACCACTTCACTTCACGCTGTGATGCGCCAAGCTGATGAGGTCGCTGAGGCTATTGTTCGCTGCTTTATGGACACTGGCAGTCATATATAGACAATCGATAACATAGATGAAGAAGACGCCACAAAACCTATATGGAACCGAGGGAACACGATGACGAAGATAAATGTTAACGAGCAATTCGCATTAGAAGTAAAGGATATCGGTGAGGGCATACCTATCATCTTACTGCATGGCTTCTGCGGCAGCTCCGACTATTGGAAGTCTACAGCTGCTAGACTCAGCAAGCGGTTCCGCGTCCTCATGCCCGATCTGCGCGGTCATGGCAATTCGGATGCCCCGACGGGAGCTTATACGATCGAGCAGATGGCTGATGATATCGCTGATCTAGCTGAGAAGCTGTCAATAGAACGCTTCGTGCTGTTAGGGCATTCGCTGGGCGGATACATAACCTTGTCATTCGCAGAGCGATACAGCGATCGTCTTCTAGGCTTTGGCCTCGTTCACTCCACAGGCTATCCTGATTCGGAAGAGGCACGAGCCAATCGCTTGAAGGCGGTTGAGGCCATTCAGGATGGGGGAATGGAAGCGTTCGTGGACGGACTTGTGCCGAAGCTGTTTCATCCTGCATTGCTGTCTCAGCATAGCCAGCTGATCGAGCAGGCCCTAGAGATCGGCTATGGCACGCCGCCGCAAGGCGCAATCGGCGCAGCATTAGCTATGCGCGAGCGCGTAGACCGCACAGCGGTTATGTCCGAGACGAAGCTGCCTCTACTGCTCGTAGCGGGTGAAGGCGATGCTGTCGTCTCGCAGGAGCGGTTATTCACAGCTTCAGGAGAGAATGTGATGCAGGAAGTGATCCCGGGTGCGGGCCACATGGGGATGATGGAAACGCCGGATCTAATGGCGGCTGCAATCGAAAGATTTATGAACGAGTTTGTTGCAGCACAGTAAGGAATTGATTTAAGGGGTTGTCCTAAAAAGTCATTTTTCTCATGTCTTTTGGGACAGCCCTTCTCTGTTTCTACACCAATAAGAAACCGCTTACCTAGTCGATGATACTGAACTAGCGGTTTTTTCATCCGATAGCACATACGGTGACAGCAAGGCCGTATGACCCACGCTTGAGCGGACACAGGAGCCGCTATTTCATGATTTCGGGGTGTTTTTTGAGAGCTAGCGGACACAGATGACGCTATTTGCTTCAAAACTAGCACTAAACTGCTTATTTAGGTCAAATAACGTCTCTACGGTCCGCTAGCATGGCGAATTAGTGGTGTTTGTTGCAAATAGCGGCTCGTGTGTCCGCTCCCGGCTAATAAGCATCCTTTCGGATCGGTTAGGGAATGATAGCCTTTGGGACTGCGCAGGCACGAAGCGGTGTTCCCCATCAGAAGAACGAGGGAGTGAGATGGATGGCTAAAGAAACCGATTCTAATCATAACGTTGGTCTTGATCCCAAAACGCCCTTTATGGCTGGCGTTAACTCCTTGGATTTAGGGACCATTAGCGGTGCGAGCGCTGCTATGGGTATCTTCATTAATCCCTTAGGCACTGTCAGGGATAAAACGGATGAAGAGGACGAAGGAAAGACGGATGACAAACGTTCAGAATAGCCAACGCTAGCACTATCTACTGGTGAGGTACAAACAGGGTGCAGGGGAAACCCTGCGCCCTTAATCTTGGGCAGATTGCCTTAAACCCCGACAACTCCTATTGTAGGAGTTGTTCTTATTCGTTATACTGCAACTATATTTGCATTGAACGATCTCATCTTGGTGTAGCAGCATCCAAGACTAGTAAAGTTATAGATGAGCGTCGAACTCCGCATCGAGCCCGCCGATCTCAAATAAATGTGTGAAATCTGAATATATCGGGGAGGAATAACATGTATCAACGTGATTATTTGGTTCGCCTGATTCAGGAGATGACGACCTTAATCGGCCGCACGCTGGGCTTGCAGCAGAAGGAGCAGAAGGAGAAGAAGGATCTGCTTCAAGAATGGGACGAGCTGCTTGATCGGCGCTTTCGATTAACGGGACCGCTTGCGGATTCCTTGAGCGTGGACGATCTGATTCGCTTGTTTGATCGGCATGGACGTATACAAGCGGACGAGCTCCAAGCCTTTGCCTATATTCTGCTGGAAAGAGCGGATCTGCTGCGAGATGTTGAGCTGATAGAGCTAGGGCGAGAAGCAAGCGAGGCCTCCTACATTCGACGTGTTATGAAAAGCTATGAACTGCTCCTGGAAGCGATGCTTCATGACAGCGACCGCCGTATGTTGAAGGTTATGGAGAAGGTGGAGCATGCGGCAAAGCTGCTGCGTCCGTATTCCCTCCATTCTTCGTTATTGGAGCGGGTGTGGCGTTGGCATGATAGGGATGGTCGATATGCGGAAGCAGAGAATGCGTGTTATGATGGAATGAACAACGAACTGGATCCGATAAGCCGTTCCGCTGTTCTAGCGTGGTACCAGAAGCTGCTCAAGCTGACGGATGACGAGCTTGAACAAGGCGGACTATCTCGAGAAGAGGTAGAGGAGGCGATAGCCGATATGGGCGAGCTTCCGCAACAGCCGGCTTCGGATCTATCATGATCGAGAGCGAAAGGTTGAAGCTTTAAGATGGAACAACTCAAATCATTGCTAGAATCAATCATTGGAGAAGGAGTACTGCACTCCGCTATACTAAGCCAAGTCCGCACTGCGCCAGCAGAAGGGTGCACCAAGGTTAGCGTGAAGCCTGTTCAGCTGCGCGGCGAGATAATGATTCAATTCGAGTACCATTTCTCGAATAAGGTGACTCACGTCAATGCGGAACAATCTGATGCGGCGGACAAGCTGTTCGAGCTGCTCGAATTGCATTTTCGACAAGCGCTTATCCGTACGGCGGATGCAGAGTATCATATCCTGATCAGCAAGAAGCACAAAGTGAATATAAAGAAGCAGGCGAAGCAGTTTGCGCCAGCCGATCTATCCCATAATCGGAAGAAGCGCTATTTACTTGAGGAAGGCGTTCCGGCTGCATTCCTGGTGGAGCTGGGCATTATGAACGATTCAGGCAAGGTGCTGGCGTCGAAGTATGATAAGTTTAAGCAGATCAATCGTTTTCTGGAAATGGTGGCCGATACACTTCCGTATCTCCCAAGCGACCGTCCGATTCGAGTCATTGATTTCGGCTGCGGCAAATCCTATCTTACCTTTGCGCTGTATCATTATTTGCACGTCCTGTGCGAGCGAGAGGTACGCATTAATGGACTGGATCTGAAGAAGGATGTCATCGAGCATTGTGAAGCGCTGGCCCGCAAGCTGGAATATGACGGGTTATCTTTCTCCGTAGGAGATATCGCTGAATACGATAATGTCACAGCAGTGGACATGGTAGTCACGCTTCATGCGTGCGATACCGCGACAGATGCTGCTCTAGACAAGGCGGTTCGCTGGGGAGCGGGCGTCATCTTGTCCGTGCCATGCTGTCAGCACGAGCTCTTCCGTCAGGTGGAGCAGCCAGTGCTGGAGCCGCTGCTTAGCCACGGCATCTTAAAAGAGCGTTTCTCAGCGCTCGCGACGGATGCTGTTCGTTCCAATCTTTTAGATTGTGTCGGATACAAGACTCAACTGCTGGAATTCATCGATATGGAGCATACGCCGAAAAACATTTTAATCCGTGCCGTTCGCTCTGAAGAAGGAGATGCGGCGGCATCCTGGGCTAAGTACGAAGCCTTCCGCAATTTCATGCACCTTGATCCTTATCTCGAAAGGGCGCTTCAAGATGTGCTGAAAGAGCGAGGCTTATCGAGATCTGTATAAATACATGGGAAATACAAAAGGCGCTGGACTGCTGGGAAAGCAGTTCGGCGCCTATTTACATTGGAAAGATACCGTCACCTTCATACACCATACAATGAAAAGTGCCCATCCCAGCAGCGGTACGACGCTCGTAAGTATCGGTAATGTGGAACCCGCAGCGTTCATATACGGCAATAGCGCGTTTGTTCCAGGTGAGTACCTCCAGATCGATCTCATGGTACGGATTTCTGCGCACAGCTTCCTTCACAATTGCATCTACAAACCATACGCCTAACCCCTTCCCAGTCAGATCCGGACGCATGCCAAGTCCAAGGCGAGTTACACCCTCCATCGGAAAATATTGCGCAAACCCGTTCAGTTCTCCCTTCTCATCCCGAACAACAACATATTGCTGCCGGCGAAGCGCCGGGTCGCCGAATTCGATCTCAAGCGCCTTCATCTCCGCCCAAGGCAAAAACTGATATAAATTATATGGCGGCGTATACACCCAACCGCAAATTGCCTGACCATCTGCTTCAGTCATTGGATAAACCACGAAAGTTGTCATGCTGGCACCTCATTTCTAAGCCAATAAGAAGGAATACTAACTCCTAATCCTATTTTGACACGAATGAGGCATGTATACAATGTTTATAGGGATTTATACCTAATCCCAAAGGTTTACATTCGTTGTAATATGATGGAAAATGAGATAGAATGATTTGATAATGAGGCTATCGGCCTAGTTTTCAGCTTCCGCTGCATGCCTCCCGACATGTCTTTCGATAGAGGATGTGATGTGTTTATGGTATTTGGACTTCCTTGGGTCGATTTCTTCCTATTTGCCATAATGTTCGGAATTTTGATTTACGTACTCGTTGTGAATCAGATATCGAATTTGCATAAATCATACTTAGCCTTTCATTTTATGATGATGCTCTGGCCATTAAGCCAGTTTATTTATCATATTTCAAGTGATCCATTCGTTCGTCAAGCAGCCATGGCGACGGGTCTATGCTCGCTGTTGTCTCTAGGGCCTGGCTGGCTCCTGTTCACTCGCTTGTTTACTCAGCAATCATTTCATATGAAGGCTTCTACGGTATGGTTGGCCATCGCTCCGGTAGCGGGTGCCGCGCTTTCGATGGTCTTTTTGCCACAGCTATGGTTCAGTGATTGGAGTCAGGATAAAGTGGCAGCGCCATTCGGTCCCATGTTTATACCTTATGTCCTCTTGATCGGGATCTATTTCATAACGACTTCTGTTATCATGCTGCGTGCTATGCACAGGAACAATCAGACTTCCGTTGCTCACTTGAAGCAGCTAATCCTGTTGTCGCTGGGAATGCTGATCTTCATTGCCGGAGCAGTGACTGATTTGATCGTAAACGTCATTCTTTTCGACCCTGATCGGGGGTTGTTTGGAATGACTTCGCTCGGCATATTGTTGTCCGATATCGTATTTGTAGTCGTCATTCAACGCTATCGCGTATTCGAAATCTCTTCGATTGCTCGACGTGAAGTCATAGACACGATGGACTCCGGAATTATTGTAGTGGACGAGCAGGATGTTGTATTGGATATGAACCGCGGCATTCAGACGTTCTTTCACGTGGAGAAGGGTTCTAGAATGGACATGAAATCCCTCATCGCCCTTATCCCCGATAGAAAGGAAGCAGAACGTATCGAGACTGCTTATAACCGGGAGCGGCATCGACCATTTGCCGCCGAAATCGTAGTTAACCATGAAAATGACGGGCGAAGTAAGTATGTATCTCTTCATATTTCCCCCATTTATGACGATAAAAAATCATGGGTAGGTAGATTGTTGACGTTCCATGATATTTCACGGCTGCGATATTTAGTTGATGAGATGAACAATAAGAACATAGCGCTCCTTGAACGCAATCAGGAATTGATACGCACACAAGAAGAGCTCTATATCGCTAACCGCAAGCTGGAGCATCTTGCCGTAACGGATCCGCTGACTGGCTGCTACAATCGCAGATATCTGATGGAGCAGATGGAGCGATACTTTGAACATTATCCGGGCAAAGATCATTCATTTAGCTTGGTCATGTTCGATATTGATCATTTCAAAGCCATTAATGATACTTATGGACATCTTGTCGGTGATGAGGCGCTCCGATGGACGTCAGCATGTGTTCGATCACTTCTGCATGACTCCGATCTGCTCGCTCGCTATGGCGGTGAAGAGTTTGCGGTATTCATGCCAGGTGTGAATGGAGAGGAAGCGCATGAGTTTGCGAGCCAGTTAACCGCGTTATTGGGTCGATCCGAGACGCATGCAGCCTTTGAATATCCAATCCTGGTCACGATCAGTGTCGGAATACTGTCTTCTGATGATATGGATGAGCCGGATCTTAATGAACCGCTGCTGCCGTGGATGTTGGGGCTATTTGATGAAGCGGATCGATTGATGTATCAAGCTAAGGAAAATGGACGCAACTGTATTATGCCAGTAAGAGCAAAGAACGATCATCCGTACAGCAGCACCTCACGTCATATGACTTGATAATGGCTCTGTTAGCTTGTTAATATTATGGACAGGCATTGCTTCATGTAGTTACTGATGCATCCAATGTACCCGAACGGGAACGATCGCGAGATGCATCAGCATATTAGGAAAGGGGCCGTTCAGGTTGCAAGAGACTTATACTAACGAATCTCAACAACATCAGTTGCGAGTACTGCTACACAGCCGTACGGTGTTAGAAGGAGAAGAATGTATTGCAACAGGTGTTATCTCCTTCATCGAAGGTGAGCTTATGGATGTACAGCTGCCTGAATACGATCAGTTCCAACTCGGTGAGCGAGTGAAGGTAACTGTGTATTCGCCAATCGGTATTCTTACGTTCACAACTGTCATTATCGCGCGTCATCAAGGCTCTCTATTGTTTATTTATCCTCCTAACCAACAATCTCGATTCTCGGAACGACGCGAGCATCCGCGGATTGAAATTCGCAAGCACGGCTTTATTACCGCACTTAAGCAGGACGGCTCGGTTATCCAGCTTAATTCACCGATGCCGATGCATCTGCACGATATCAGCTTGAATGGCGTTGGGTTCACCTTGTTATCCGATCAGCCGTTGGAAGAATCAAGCAGAGTATTGGCTGAGCTTCATATTGGCTTTACGCTGACTTGCGAGCTCAGGATCATTAGATCCGCGCTGCGAGACGGCAAGAGCTTCTGCGGTGCCGCTATGGGAGGATTGGATGATGAAGGATTGCGGGGATTGCAAGCTTTCATCTTGCGTGAACAGATCGAAGCATATGTCGAGTCAAAGAAAAAAGTACATCGCTGATGTAGCTTGATATACACTCAGAATCAGAACAGCCAGCAGGCGGATGCCTTATGCGTGGCTGTTTTTTGTTGATACAGCTAAGAGTCTATTGAGGGTTTATTACGGTAAATAGAAAGGATATGATGTAGAGAAGGAAAGGAGTAGGTTGCGGCTTGAAAGGATCTATTTCGAATGAATTAGCCTATTGCCCTGTCGTTGAGCGGCGACCCTATGCAACTACTGCTGGGATGGCGGGGTTGGCTGTAGTGTTATTCATAAGCTTATGGAGACAGGGAGGCTTCTATGATGATGGCTTTCTGTCCGCTGAAATACTGATTATTACTGCGTCGATCGTCAAGCTGCTGCATCATGCTATGGGAAGCCGAAGCGGCATGGTCGTTGAGGACAGGCTCTCCTTACTGTTTCCATGGATGGCGGCACTGGGTTATGCGGCAGCACTGCTGTTAGACCCGGCTTCGACTCATGGTACATGGATGTTATGCTTGAGATGGACCGCTTATGGTGCGTGGGGGTATTTGCTCGTTGGCTTGGTGCGCGATATTCCGCGTACCGGAAAGCAATGGTGGGATGCGGTGATGACAGCGATAGGATGGTTCATATCGTTTGGATCGCTCGTCATGCTGTACGGTTGGTTTACATATGACGGTGGTGTAATGCTAAGCTCGAATGCGGAAATATCTGCTGTGGGCTTTCGATTAGGCGGCTGGTTTCAGTATCCTAATGCATTAGGCGCGGTTGCAGGAGCATATGTGCTGTATCATTTGCACCGTGTGGCAATAGCGAAGACCATATATAGTTGGGCGATATCAGGAACCTCTATTCTGCTTCATACGACGGTGCTTATGTTAACGGAATCCCGCGGATCCGGGTTAGTAGTGCTCGTTGCTGTCGCCATCTGGCTCCTAACCAGCCGCTATAGCAGCTTCTACGTCAAGGGATGGGGACTCTGGTTTATCGTGTGGGGAGTGCTGGCTTCAGTCGGAAGCGCGCAAGCTTGGCTTGCAGAGGGATGGTGGATTAGTTTGCCGTTCTTCACTGCCTGCGTTGGCAGTGTAATGCTGCCATGCGTTCTGCGATTGCGGAGGACAAGTCAGGATGCTCTCGTCTTATCAAAGAGAAGTACGATAGTGATCGTGTTATGTGCGGTTTTGGTGTCAGGTGCCGCGTGGCTCCTTCAGCCAGAGCAATCCGGGAGTCGATTGAGCGGGCATTATGATACGGCGTCAGCACGAGGGCAGTTCTACAAAGACGCATTCGCGTTGTGGAAGGAAAGCCCTTGGATGGGGAGCGGAGGGGATGCGTGGAGACAGCAGTTCGCCAGCATCCAGTCTGAGCCGTATGTCGGGAAGGAAGTACATAGCAGTCTAGCCGACTTGCTGCTCGATATCGGGTTAATCGGGACACTGTTGACGGCTTCGCTTGCCGTCGTCGCTCTCGTGCGCGCATGGCAGCGTGATCCTGGAGCGGGATTGGCGGCAGGAGTTGTTATAGGGCACAGCCTAATCGACTTTGACTTGTCCTATGGCGCGATCGCGTTATTGGCGATGTCTTGGTTGGCATACGGATGGTTCCCTGTTATGGGGGAGCAGGGAGCAGAAGAGCGGCGCGGGCTGCCCCGCCGCGGAGGAAGGCTGGCGGCGGCTGTGCTGGCCGCCGCGCTGTTGGTGCCAGCGGCGATGGGGCTCCGCATGGTCGGAGCCAACGCCTTGTACGCCGCTGGCGCGAGCGAAGCGAATGCCGCCGCGCAGCAGGCAGCGCTCAGCCTTGCGCCTGCGGACACGGCGCTGCGCATCGCCGTGTCGCACCAGCTGCCGCCGCAGGAGGCGCTTGCGCTCCTGCAGGCGGGCGAGCGCTACGAGCGCGCGGGCACGGCGCTGCACCGCGAGCTCGCGCTTGCCGCGGAGCGCGCACGGCAGCTCCGCGAAGCCGCCGCCTATTGGGAGGCGGCGGTGAAGGACGACCGCTTCGACAAGGAGCTGCGCACCGAAGCGGTCGTCAGGTTGGCTGGCATGGCCGATATGGCGGCCAGCCGGGGGGACGCCGCCCTGGCAAGCGAGCTTGCTCAGGCGGCGCAGGCGCACTTCCAGCGCTACGTGGCTGACGTGCGCCGGATCGCGGCTATGCCGCATGTCGCGAACGATAAACAGTTCGCGCTGACGCCGGAAGCCGAGCGCGCTGCGGCTTCCGCCTACATCATAGGTTTGGGCGGCGAGTAGTATTCACTCGCCGCCCAACGCACCGCAGCTTAGCCCCCAAAGGTATGGCGAAAATGTCCGCTCAGCTGCCCGCGATCGACCTGCCACAGCTCAGCTAGATCGCCGCTTACCGCTTCGTCGAACCAGTCGGCCAGCAGCTTGCGGTTTTTGCTGTTCTCGTGAATCCACACGAGATTCTCTATCACTTTTTTCGTATACAAGTGCTCTCCTTGCTTCAACAGATCCTCAGGGATGTACACCTTCATTCGTTTAACTGCACGGTACAGCTCGTTCTGGCATGAGCGGCGAATCTTGCGTGCGGAGGGAAGCGGGGAGGTATGACGTTCTATGGGCTTCAAAAGGCAGGCTCCTCTCTAGATGAATGATCGCTATAACATATGCGGAAGAACGCTGCCTGTCACTCTTAATCGACTACAATGTATCCGATCATCGGTCCATTGTGAGCGGCATCGGCATGGGTGTAGCAGACGATCCGATAAGTGCCCTCTTTTGCCTTGAACGTGACAACTGTTTCTTTATTTTTAAAGACCGAGCCCTTCACATCCAAGCCTTCTATGTAAAAATCATGCTGCTTGCCGTTGATCCCGCGTATCCGCAGCTCTACCATCTCGCCGTCGTTGGCAAATACGGTTCCAGGACTGAACACGTAACCCTCAATTTCTTGACCGTCATCAAGCTTGGACTTGAATTCGCCTGTTACCATATGAAGCACATTCGTTTTTGCTGGAAGCGCGAGCGCTTCTTCCTCATCCACCTTCATCGACTCGAACCGCCAGAAGGCAGCGAGAATGAGAATACCTAAGAGTACGGCCAAGCCCAATCGCCATTGCTTGCGTGACACAACCCAGAAACTCGACATGCATAACCCTCCTTCACCATTTTAAATGTGCGTATCATGCATCTTTCCTCTAATCCTTCAGCTAGTCCATCTATATGCAACTGCTTGTACGCTCATTCCTCTAGTAGAGACATGATCTTCCATATGGTAGAATAAGCTTACTGAAGCATCTTCTACTTATTGTGCAGGCGGCACCCAAGAGGTGTGGTGTCTTCATATGGCTATTTATAAATAGAAAGTGAGGCGTGTATAATGAGTAAATCATTAGCGAATGTCATGGGTCAGGGAATTAGCCCTCAAGCATTTATGGATGGGATGACCAAGAACCAAGATGCTTTCCAAGACTGGTATGACCGTTTTGAGTGGTCAAGCGATGAAGAACGAGAGTTCTTTGAATCACTGCAGTATCGTGACGATCTGCGCTGTATGATCTTGGCGGCTGACTGGTGCGGGGATGTCGTTCGCAATGTGCCAGTGGTGTTTCAGGCGATGAAGACGGCGGGCATACCGACGGAAGTGCTCATTATGGAACAGTTTCTTGAGGTAATGGATCAATTTCTGACGATGGGTGGAAGATCCGTCCCAGTTGTACTCATTACGGATACAGGCGGACATGTGTTGGGTCAGTGGGGTCCCCGTCCAAGCGATGTACAGGCTCACATGATCAAGTTCAAGCAAGAGAACACCAATCGTGATGCTGAGGATTACCAGTCGAACTTAAAGGCTGCGTACGTGAAAATAATGGAGTCCTACGGTGAAGGCACAGGTTATCATGCACGCATCACACGTGAATTGCGAGATACTCTGTCATCCATCTAATGACAAATTATGAAGAGATAAAGGCGGTGTCAGTCACCTATGTATCGTATATCAAGTTACCCGCTGGGAGCATTAGAAACTAATGCATATGTGCTTGAAAATGAAGAAACGAAAGAAGCAATCGTTATTGATCCGGGCTCAGAGCCAGAGTCGCTGCTGTTCGGATTAGGAGATCTGAAGGTTAAGGCGGTGCTGTTGACGCACGCTCACTTTGACCATATCGGCGGGCTGCAGGAAGTGCGGGATCGCTACAGCTGTCCGGTCTATATGCATCGCAACGAGGAGCAATGGCTTGTGAAGCCGGAGCTGAATGGATCATTGATGTGGCCGCAGGTTACGCGTCCGATCTCGACTCAGCTTGCGGAGCATTTTGTGAGACAAGGGGATAAGCTGGAATTAATCGGCTTGACCTTTGATGTGCTGCATACGCCTGGTCATTCGCCGGGAAGTGTGAGCTACCTGATCGATGATCATCTGTTCTCTGGCGATGTGCTGTTCAAGAATTCTGTGGGCCGCACGGATCTGCGCGGCGGCAACCATCAAGAGCTAATGGACTCGATTCATAAGAAGCTGCTGCCGCTTGGAGACGATGTGAACGTCTATCCAGGTCACGGCCCAGCAACCACGATCGGCCACGAGCGAAAATACAACCGCATGATCTAACGCATAGCTGCCGGAGCGCCCTCGCAGCGGCGCCACCCAAGCCCGAGACGTCGAAAATCTACGTCTCAGGCTCAAATCGGCCCCTCTCAGAGGCTAAGACGTCGAAAACCGACGTCTCAGCCACCCGAGCGCCCTCGCATCGGCGCCAACCAGACCTGAGACGTCGAAAATCTACGTCTCAGGCTCAAATCGGCGCCTTTCAGCGGCTAAGACGTCGAAAACCGACGTCTCAGCCACCTGACCGCCCGCGCGGCGGCGCCAACCAAGCCCGAGACGTCGAAAATCTACGTCTCAGGCTCAGATCGGCGCCTTTCAGCGGCTAAGACGTCGAAAACCGACGTCTCAGCCTCCCAAGCACTCGCGCGGCGGCGCCAACCAGGCCCGAGACGTCGAAAATCTGCGTCTCAGGCCCAAATCCGCGCCTTTTAGAGGCCGAGACGTCGAGAACCGACGTCTCAGCCGCTCGCACACAAAAGGGTCCGTACCGTCAATGTATCTTAGACGGTACGGACCCTTTTCATCTCAGCGTATATCCTTCTTGTTGAAGTACACTAAGCCAAGCACGAAGAATACGATAAAGCTGCTGCCTGAAACCATAAGAAGCATGTCCAGCGGGATATTCAAGCCGAATTCGTTGGTGCCCTGTGGCAGCATGGCTAGAGCAGGCTGGCTCCAAGGATAATACGGAGCATACTTGGATTGAATGACAAGCAGGTTAGGCAGCGTCAAGATGACATTGATCGTCATCGGCGCCGCGAAGTTCGCCCAAACGGTCGAGACGAACAGCTGGAGCATAGCCAGCGATAATGTTGTCACAAACCCTCCCAATACACTTCTCAGAAGCAGATCCCACGGCGTACCAGGAAACCCTTTATACCAGCCCACACTGAGCACTGCCGCAAGAAATAGCAGCTGTATCACAAGCAGCAATCCTGCAACAAGGAGCAGCTTCACCACATAAACATGCGTTCGAGAAACAGGCAAAGCCAGCGTTTGTTTCCAGCCTCCGTTCGCATGCTCATAACGGCATAGTGACGATGCGATAATACCCGATAACAGCGGCAGGAACAGGATGGAGTGGGCAGCGGCCATCATCGAGAGCATCATGCCCCAAGCATGTGGATTATTGGCATCCACCGGAAACATGTATCCAATGCCTAAAGCTAGCAGCGGGCTGACGAGAAGCAGCGACAATAGTCGAGTTCGCTTAAGCTTGATAAGCTCGGAACGCATTACACGAATCAATCTAGTCATCTTAAGCCACATCCTTTCGTACAAAATGGACGAGGCTCATGCACACGATGACAAATCCGGTAATCAACCCTGCGGCAACCGATACTCCGGCTCCGCCGATTTCCTCAGGCAGCAGCGGCCACTTGAGCGGCATCCAATTCGGCAACTGCATGGCATACAGGCTCATAACGGTAAGCAGTATCCCCAGCGTGAGCGCTGTCGCTTGATTCTTGATCAGCAAGGATACCCAGAGCTGAACAGCGATGACAGGCATCGCGGCTAGCCAAGGTAGGTAACATAGTACGAAAAGATCTGCCCACGGAATCTCTTCCGCTCGAAATCCGAGCAAGGTGCCGAGAAGCAGAGTCCCAGCAGTTAGCAGTGTACATGCTAGCAACAGCAGGATCTGAATCCAAATGAACTTCGATAGAAATACGGTTGTTCGCCGTACAGGCAGTGACAGCAGCTGCTTCCAGGACTGTTCCCGATGCTCGACGCTGCAGAGAATGCTCGCGACCAACGTAATGCCGAGGAGCAGAGCAGGCAGAGCTAAATAGCTGACATCCTGCAGCAGCGTTCCCCATAGGTCATCCTTGTACTTATTTATTAAATAATCATAACGAAGGCCCCAGTTGACTGCTTGCAGGCCGATTACGCCGCTAGGCCCAAGAAAAACGAGGGCAAAGATCCACGTTCTTCGCAGCTTCAGCCTGTCCGAGGATAGCATTCGCAGCAACATCATACGCTCACCCCGCCGGTAAACTGCAGGAAGATATCTTCAAGCGATTGGTGCTTATCGGTAATCCGATAGATACTCTGTCCGTCCTGGGAGAGCAGATGAACGATGGCGGCTACCTGCTCGTTCGAGAGAGCGTCTACGAGCACAGAGCTGTTGCCCAACTCGCCCTTATGCCCCATTTTCTCCAGCGTACGGATCGCCTGCAGCGGCTCAGACAGATGAAATTGAATCTGATGCGAAGCCTGATCCTTCAAGGTAGCGAGCGAATCCTGGAATACGAGCTTGCCTTGATGAATGATGCCGACGTGTGAAGCCATCTGTTCCACTTCGCTCAAGAGATGGCTGGACAGCAGTACGGTCATCCCATACTCCTTCGGCAAGCTCTTGATCAATTCGCGTATTTCAAGGATACCTGCCGGATCTAGACCGTTAGTAGGTTCATCGAGAATGAGCAGCTCTGGAGAACCAAGCAGCGTCGCGGCGAGTCCGAGCCGCTGCTTCATCCCTAGAGAATAGCCTTTGACTGGACGCTTAGCGTCCGCGGTCAACCTAACGATAGATAGAACTTCATCGATACGGCTTCGCGGTACGTTCAGAATGCGGCGTATCGTTTCCAGATTCTCGATCGCATTCAAGTGACCATAATACGAAGGATACTCCACGAGAGCGCCTACTTTGCCTAGTATGCTAAGGCGTTCACGCCGTAGATCCTTCCCGAATATGTGAATACGCCCCTGTGTTGGTCGAATTAAGCCCAGCAGCATCCGTATCGTAGTCGTCTTGCCGGCTCCATTCGGACCGAGAAAGCCATAGATATCTCCTTGCTTTACTTCAAGCTGTAAAGAATCAACTGCTAATCTGTGGCCATATGCTTTGGTTAAGCCTTCTGTTTGTACAATAGTTTGACTCACTATCTATCACCTCTGCCTTTACGATACTGGAGCAAGGTTAAGGCGAGGGTGTATCAAGTTTAATTCTGGTTTAAATTTGACCGTATCTGGATCAAGGTTCCTTTATTATCACTGTTGATGGTCATCGTCATGTGCATTTCTTCCAGCATCATACGAACGATCGTTAAGCCGATGCCTGTGCCATGAGTAGCTGACGATCCGTCGAGACCAGGTCCGCGATCCATAATCTCAAGCAGGAAGGCGTGTTCTTTAGCTCGCAATGATACGCCGATATATTGACCGCTGCCTGCATGTCGGACCACGTTGTGAATGAGGTTGTCCAACACGCGCTTCATCCATTGCGGGTCAAGCGTCCAATTAACGGCATGCTCCGGCAAACTAATATCAGGCGTGATCCCTTCCTTTTCCCATACAGGATACCAGGTTGCTGCGCTTTGGCGAACTAGCCGCGTCAGATCAACCTGCTGAGGCGAATGCTCGTACCGCTTGGCGGATAGGAGGGTGTAGGACAACAGATTGTCGACAAGCTGACCTAGATCCTCGATCTTGTGATCAATAAGCTTAAGTGATGTCGCTCCTTGGGCGGATAGATGCTCATGATGCAAGGAATGAGTATGCGCTCTGATCGTGGTCAGCGGAGTTCGGATATCGTGCGACAGATTGGCAATTAGGTCTTTGCGCAGCCTCTCTTCTTCCTGTTCTCGCACACGGCTCGCCGTCAACTGCTGTACCATCTGATTGAAGGCATGCTCCACTCGGCCGATCTCATCTTCACGCTGTACTAGCGTAGGCTGCGGCAAACCGTCCGAGGAGGTTGCTGTCATCGCCTGTTCAAGTTGAACCAGCCGCTTACGAATTCTTAAGAAGAATAAGAGCGACAGCAGTACGAATCCGACACATATCGTGATTTGCAAGGTGACCGCTGCTCTGTAATCGAACTTAGGCTGCCCGTCTACTACTTTCATTAGCTCGCGCGGCACTTGAATGACCATGAAGCCTTGCTGCTGATCCTGACCGATAAAGGCAACGACCGTGAACGGGTCGCTGTCATAGCTGCTTTTCATAAAGGCAATCGTGTCTGAAACGTCCCATGTCTTGGGAAGGGAAGATTGTTCGGGCAGCATGAGCTGAGTGCTTCCGGTATTATCCACCCAGAATAGACTTGCTTGATCATATTCGCTATACAGCGAACGAAGCGCGGCGTCTATTTGCTCGGGCTTGGCGCCATCCAGTTTCTTCGCTTCCGCATGCCAACGAGCTTCGATATCAGCCCCAACTGTGTAGGGATTATGCTCTCTTTCCGCTTCAACACTAAGACTGTAAGGGATCATCATAAGCACTGATATCATAGGGTAAATGATAATCCATAGTACGAGTGCGATGAACACGATGAGAACATAACGAATAAGCAGTGACTGACGCCAACGGATACGCAGCTCCTGCCTCATCGCTTCACCCGATATCCGATGCCGCGAATGGTCTCAATCATCTCGGGCTGACTTGGATCTCGCTCCAACTTTTCACGCAGATGTCTAATATGTACCATTAAGGTCTTGTCTCCCTCGATATAAGGATCTCCCCAAACGCTCTCGTAGATCTGCTCTTTCGTCAGAATCTGATTGGCATTGCGAAATAAGTACATAAAGATATGAAACTGCTTGCCGGTAAGGGATATTTCTTCACTCGTTTGGTGATCAACGATTCGATTTTGCTGCGGATATATAGATAAATGCTTAAGTTCAATACGTTCAGGATCATTGCGCATAGAGCGTCGAAGCTGTACCTCGATACGCGCGGCCAGCTCATCGGGATGAAACGGCTTCGTCACGTAATCATCAGCAAACTGTAAGCCCTGAAGCTTATCATCAATCGCTGTTCGAGCAGACAGCATTAACACAGGGAGCTCTGAATATTCCTTCTTTAGCCGCCGCGCGAGCGAGAATCCATCCAGCCCAGGCAGCATCACATCTAGAATGATCAGATCAGCTTCAGCAGCCGCTTCGATAAGCATCTCTCCCGAAGTCAGCCATTCAACCGTGTACTGTTTATCGTTTAAGAAGTTATGAAGCCAACTTCCGATTTCGCGGTCATCCTCTACTAACACAATTCGTTGTTTCAATCTTCTCGCTCCTATCTTTGGTAGCTAATCGTATTTATTATATCAGACGTCCATGAGCTCAGAAGCGCCTTCATGACATCTCGGAGTTAACATTCAGGTAATAGGCCGATCGATGGCGCTGATTCAAGGTTCGTGCTATCATTAACCTATATACAATAGTGTTGGTTATGAGGCGGTCGCTTGGTGTTCCGCTTAAGCTTCACATATATGTTGACGAATACTAGGATACAAGGCTGTTCCTGTTCACTGCAGGACGGCCTTTTCACACATAACGAAGGCAATTGCTGCGTCCTCTCGGCAGAGGGGATCATCATTAAAGGAGATGGAACTGACATGAGTACAGGACATAACCGCAATGAAATAGAGTCAAGAGAGCATCTCGAGCGAATTCAACGATTGCAAACAAGAATGCAGCAAGTCGGCGTGGATCTGTTCTTTGTGACGCATAATGTGGATATTTATTATTTAACAGGTTCGATGCAAACAGGATATGTCGTAGTCCCTCGCGAAGGGGAGCCCGTGTACTTTGTTAAACGGAGCTTGCAGCGTGCGCAGGCAGAATCGACGGTGAAGGTGGAACCGCTCGGCTCTTTCCGAGAGTTCGGTGACACGGTGCGAGCTCACTTTGCGAAGCTGTCTGAACCTGAAGTGACGCTCACGGCGATGACCGAGTGCGATGTTCTGCCCGTGCAGCAGTTTGAGCGGCTGCAGGCAGTGCTGCCCGCAATGACATGGAAGGATGGCTCAGCTATGCTCCGCGAGCTTCGTATGGTGAAGTCGCCGTTTGAAGTGAGCCGTATTCGCATAGCAGCCGTTGCTGCGCATCGCGTGCTGGAGCAGGCCGCACAGTATGTACGTGAGGGAATGATGGAGCTTGAGCTGATCGCTCACATTGAGCACATGTTTCGCATGCAGGGTCATATCGGGATGATGCGTATGCGCGGTTATAATCAAGAGATTATTACCGGCATGGTAGCATCAGGCGATGCGGCGGCAGAGCCGACTTATTTTGACGGTCCTGCTGGAGGACGCGGATTAACCCCTGCTAGTCCTCAAGGCTCAAGCCGCAAGGTGATTAAGCGGAATGAACCGATTCTCGTGGACATCGGCTGCTGCATTGACGGGTATGTCATCGATCAGACGCGCACGCTTGTAATTGGCCGATTGGAAGAGGATTTGCAGAATGCTTATGATGCGGCTGAAGCCATTATTCGCGCGGCCGAGCAGAAGCTGAAGCCGGGAACGATCTGTGAAGCGCTCTATGCGGATGCGCTGGCAATGGCGGATTCACTTGGTTTAGCCGATCATTTTATGGGCTATGGGGAGGATCAAGTGAAGTTTCTAGGTCACGGCATCGGTATGGAGATCGATGAATGGCCAGTATTGGCAAGAGGTTTCAAGCAGCAGCTTCAACCGGGCATGATTGTTGCCGTGGAGCCGAAGTTTACGTTCCCTGGACGCGGTGTTGTCGGAATCGAGAATACGTATCTCATTACGGAATCCGGCTTCGTCCAACTGACAACCGCCCCTGAAGGTGTCATACATTGTGAACCTTAAATGTATGCATAGAGTACAAATCGTTTACAGCGCCAACGTTTTCTAGTACGATAGTGTTTACCTAAACTATAACTATAGCGACTGGGAGGTTAGGACAATGCCACAATTGGGAGATAAGATCGTCATTGTCGCCGACCGTTTCGAACAGCAATTGCCTATCGGGGAATATGGCTATATCATTGCATATGACCGCAATGCGGATAACGCATTTGACTTTGTTATTCGTATTCCGAGTGCTGGGCGCAATTTCTTCGTACCTGCATCTGATATAGAGAGCGAAGAGCTGCTGCTTCAGCAGGAGGCGGAACGCGTGGAACGAGAAGCGCTCATCGATTATGCGCTCGCCACTCACAATGAGAAGTTATTTCGACGCTTGATGAGTGGAGATGAGCCGTTGGAGGAAACGGATGAGACAGCTCCGGAAACTCTATCAGCTGAGGATTTTATTAAACAAGTTAATTTACGTGCGTGGATATAAGGCTATACGTATTGAAGCGGGAACGGACGTGTAAGGGATATTTTTGCTGCAATTGCAGTGTCCTTGCACGTCCTTCTTTTGCTTCATTATAGTATGTATGGAGAATAAGCCAATCGGTTCATCCTATACAGTAGGAATCCTACATCATCTGTGCTCAAAGGAGAGGGTGGACGTGGACTTGAATCGCGTCGTATACGTAGCGACGTATGCGGGCAAGATTCTGCTGGAAAGCGGAGGAGAAACGTACCGAGTCGAGGACACGATCGGGCGAATATGCCAAGCATATGGATTCGATGAAGTAGAAAGCTTCGTAGTGCCTACCGCGATCATCACATCAGCTGTTCGCGACGACTTTAGCGCGGAATCCGTCATTAAGCGGGTAAGAAACCGTAGCTTTAATCTGCAGAAGATTGTTCGTGTCAACGAGCTCTCCCGCAAATTGTATTCAGAGCATATCTCGGTAGAAGAACTGTACGCGCGGCTGCAGGAGATCGATAGGGACAAGCCGTATCCTCTCTGGTTATCGAGCTTGTTCTACGCACTTATTGCGGCGGGATATACCGTTTTCTTCGGAGAAGGCTTCTTGAACATCCTGAATGCTTTCATCAGCGCAGTGATCATGAGGCTGGTCATGTACATGTTTGAACGGGGCAAGTATAATGTCGTATTTGTTCATGTTATCGGCGGAGCTGTAGCCGCGTTGTCTACTTTACTGCTTGCGTCCAGCGGTCTAGGGCCGCATTCGCACACGGTATTGATTTCGGTATTGATGAACTTGTTCCCAGGACTTATATTAGCGAATGCCTCGCGTGATATTATGGCCGGAGATATTATGTCTGGGATATCGCGGACGACAGAAGCGCTCCTTATTGCGATCGCAATCGCGGTTGGTTCAGGAACTATAATCGCGCTTAGTATGAATTGGGCGGGAGGTGGGCTGCTATAATTACGAAAGTACTTTCATCCTTCGTCATCAGCATGTGTTTTGGCGGGGTATTCCAGCTTCGCTTAAAGGGAATGCTCTTGTCTGGCTTAGCTGGCGCGCTTAGCTGGTTAACTTTTGATGTAGCTAAACTACTGCAAGGCAGTGAGTACGTAGCCTACTTTATAGCGTCCTGCGTGTTGAACATATTTGCTGAAGGGACAGCACGCAAAGCGAAGATGCCGGCGATCTGCTTTATCGTTCCTGGCCTTGTCCCTCTCGTACCTGGAGCAGCGCTCTATTCTACCATGTATGACTTTGTGTTGGGCAACCCGGAAGGGGCATGGAGTAACGCGATATACGCCTTCTCTACGGCTATCAGTATCGCGCTTGGCTTCATCCTGACGTTAGGACTAGCGCGTATAAGGCTGCCGATTCGCATTGTCCCCAAGAAAAAACGAAAATTGTAAACCACGAACGCAGCACCAGCGAAACAGGTTCATGCCTGCTCCTGGTGTTTTTCATTTACTGTTTTCCCTGAGTTACTCGAATAATCCAGCTGGCGATTAGATTAGCGGGTTTAAAGAACCGGTTGCTCGGTATCGGATCATGAGCTTTCTGTTGAGGTACGGAGGATTGATCATTGCACTCATTTTGCCGAGTCTGCTGCTTCTTTAATTCTATGAGGGCAGAGTATTGAATCGGAACCATAATAACGAGATAAATGAACACAACAGTAAACGCAAGGGCTAATAGAGACATACGATTTCATCCTTTCTGTGAGAGTGTTCAAATGTCAATTCGGACATATCTTTACTCCTTAATACGATGCTCTGCATGGAACGTTCCCACAAGCAGCACTATTCAATCGCGCCGTTGAGATGAATTTTGTTCTGCGCTATAATAAAGGGATACATTTTGTCGATAGGAGCAAGGAGGTTCCCCATAACGATGAGCATCAGTCTGGATAATGTTGAACATGTCGCTAAACTAGCGCGCCTTCAACTAAGTGAAGAAGAGAAAGAACGATTTTTAGGTCAGCTAAACGCCATCCTTGAATATGCGGACAAATTAAATGAATTGAATACAGATGAGGTGCCCCCAACATCGCATGTTCTGCCTATTCGCAACGTAATGCGAGATGATACGGTGCAGGAGTCTCTAGCAATTGAGCAAGTCATGGCAAATGCTCCAGAAGAAGAAGACGGCCATTTCCGTGTGCCTGCCGTATTGGAATAGAAGAGAAGGAGGCTGTCCGAATTGACACCGATGCAATTATCGCTAGCTGAACTGAAACAGCAACTGCAATCGCGTTCACTCTCTGCGTTGGAGCTGGTGAATGCGTCTTATACACGTATTGCCGAGACTGAATCGAAGGTCCAAGCGTTCTTAACATTGGATGAGGAACGTGCCCGCCAAGCGGCTCGCGCGTTGGACGAACTATTGGCTAAAGGAGAAGCTTCCGGCATTCTGGCTGGTATCCCAGTTGGAGTGAAGGACAACATCGTAACGGATGGTCTGCGTACGACCTGCGCGAGCAAGTTCTTGGAGAACTTTGTACCGGTATACGATGCGACGGTTTCCCGCAAATTGAAGCAAGCCGGCGCGATCACGGTCGGCAAATTGAACATGGATGAGTTCGCAATGGGCGGCTCCAATGAGAACTCCGCTTATCAGGTGACACGCAATCCTTGGGATCTGGAGCGCGTTCCCGGCGGATCAAGCGGCGGTTCGGCTGCTGCTGTAGCAGCAGGCCAAGTGCCGTTCGCACTTGGATCTGACACTGGCGGATCGATTCGCCAGCCGGCCTCTTACTGCGGCATTGTCGGATTGAAGCCTACATACGGCCTTGTTTCACGTTATGGCCTAGTGGCGTTTGCTTCTTCCCTTGACCAGATCGGGCCGCTTACCCGAACAGTTGAGGATTCCGCGTTTGCACTGCAGGCAATCGCTGGCTACGATGCGATGGACAGCACATCCGCACAGGTGGATGTCCCAAATTATAGTGAAGCGTTAACGGGTGATATCAAAGGCCTCCGCATTGGTGTGCCTAAGGAATACATGGGTGAAGGCGTAGACCCTAAAGTCAAGGAAGCGATCCTTGAGGCTCTAAGAGTATATGAATCTCAAGGCGCGACGTGGGAAGAGGTATCCATGCCGCATACGGAGTACGCCGTAGCAGCTTATTATCTTCTCGCTTCCTCGGAAGCGAGCTCTAACCTAGCGCGCTTTGACGGCGTTCGTTATGGGGTTCGCACCGCTGACCCTGATAACCTGCTGGATCTCTACATTCGCTCACGCAGCGAAGCCTTCGGCCAAGAAGTGAAGCGCCGCATTATGCTTGGTACTTATGCGCTCAGCTCCGGTTACTACGATGCGTTCTATCTGAAAGCACAGAAGGTTCGTACCTTGATTAAACGCGACTTCGATGAAGCGTTCCAGAAGTACGATCTGTTGATGGCGCCAACAGCGCCGACGACAGCCTTCAAGATCGGAGAACAAGTAGATAATCCGCTCCAAATGTACATGAACGATATTCTAACGATTCCGGTCAGCTTAGCAGGCGTTCCTGCGATCAGTGTGCCTTGCGGCTTCGCGGATGGGCTGCCGGTCGGCTTGCAAATTATCGGCAAGCCGTTCGATGAGTCGACGGTACTCCGGGCGGCGCACGTCTATGAACAGCACACTGAACATCATAAGCTGCGCCCGCAGTTGTAAGAGGAGGAGAACCTAGACATGTCGCATGCAAAATATGAAACGGTCATCGGCTTGGAAGTCCATGTGGAATTACACACGAAATCCAAGATCTTCTGCGGTTGCTCCACCGCATTCGGTGCGCCGGCGAACTCGCAAACCTGCCCGATCTGCCTTGGTCATCCGGGTGTACTTCCCGTATTGAACCGCCAAGCGGTTGAATATGCGATGAAGGCAGCAATGGCACTGAATTGCGAGATTGGATCCGTGAGCAAGTTTGACCGCAAGAACTATTTCTACCCGGATTCGCCGGATGCCTATCAGATCTCGCAATACGATCAACCGATCGGTCAGAACGGCTGGATCGATATTGAAGTGAACGGCGAAACGAAGCGTATTCGCATCAACCGCCTTCATCTAGAGGAAGATGCGGGCAAATTAACGCATATCGATGGCGGCCTCGGGTCCTTGGTAGACTTGAACCGCTGTGGGATGCCGCTTGTCGAGATCGTCTCGGAAGCGGATATGCGCTCTCCTGAAGAAGCGAAAGCGTATCTGGAGAAGCTGAAAGCAATCATGCAATACTGTGATGTATCCGATGTGAAGATGGAGGAAGGATCGCTTCGCTGTGATGCCAACATCAGTATTCGTCCGTTTGGGCAGAAGGAATTCGGAACGAGAGCGGAATTGAAGAACATGAACTCTTTCCGCGGTGTCCAGCGCGGCTTGGAATATGAAGAAGATCGTCAAGCGGACATTCTGGAGGATGGCGGCGAAGTCGTTCAAGAAACGCGGAGATGGGATGACGCCCAAGGGCGCACGATTACGATGCGCGGCAAGGAAGAAGCGCACGATTATCGTTATTTCCCAGATCCAGACCTTGTGCCGCTGTATATCGATGACGCTTGGAAAGAGCGCGTACGCGCTTCTATTCCAGAGCTTCCGGATGCACGCAAGGCGCGTTATACATCTGAGTATGGCCTACCGAGCTATGATGCGGAAGTGATCACTTCTTCCAAGAAGTTGGCAGATCTATTCGAAGAGAGTCTAGCTCATACTTCTGATGCGAAAGCTGTTGCCAACTGGGTGATGGGCGACCTTCTCGGCTACTTGAACCAGAATGGCAAAGAAATAGAGGATGTTGCGCTTACGGGTCACGGCTTGGGTGAGATGATCGGCTTGATCGAGAAAGGCACGATCAGCAATAAGATTGCCAAGACGGTGTTCAAGGCGATGATCGAGAGCGGCAAGTCTCCGCAAACGATCGTTGAAGAGCAAGGTCTTGTTCAGATTAGCGATGAAGGCGCGATTCGCGCGATCGTTGAGAAGATCGTTGCCGCGAACCCTCAGTCAGTAGAGGATTATCGCGCAGGCAAAGAGAAAGCTATCGGCTTCCTGGTTGGACAGGTTATGCGAGAGACGAAGGGGAAAGCAAACCCTACACTCGTCAATGAGCTTCTCATAGAAGTATTGAAACAAGCTTAATAATCATGAACGGGGTTAACGTCGAGGAACAGACCAGATGATGGTTCCACGGCCTAGCTCCGTTTTTTGATATGGATAATCGCTGTTGCTCTCTGTATATTGAATCTACTACTGAATTATTATATTTACACACATTAGGACTAAGACGATAGGCAAGTTCAAGCGAGAGGTGAATACAATGATTGAACAGCTATGTATACAGGATGAAGATATCGCGCTGAGCGTATGGCAGATCCAACAGACAGCATACCGAGCGGAAGCGGAATTGATGCAGTACTATGATATCCCCCCGCTATTGGAGACGATAGAACAGCTAAGAGAGAGTACGGAGACCTTCTATGGCTGGTATAATTCCTCCCATGAACTGGTTGGGGTTGTAGCTGTGGAAATGGAAGCGCCGCGAGAATTGTGCATTTGCCGCTTGATGGTTAGGCAGGATCATTACAGACAGGGGATTGCGCGCTCATTGATGAAGAGTGTATTGAACGAGTCGGGTATTGATCGATTCGTCATAAGCACAGGCGAGCGCAACGAGCCGGCGCTTAGGCTGTATCTAAGCTTGGGCTTTCAGACGCTGCATGATGTAGAAATAGCACCAGGGGTATATTTGCGCACGCTGGAAATGAAGGTCAACATAGAGGATGCTAGCGAATAACTATATAGAACTATAAATTGAGGTTACTATTTCTAGGGGGAGGTTCCGGAAGTGCTATGGTTTCAGAGGCTGCAGTAAATCCATGGGTTATTGACAACGTTACTCTTACGCTTAGACTTTTATTAGCCATGCTGCTGGGAGGTCTTGTTGGCTTGGAGCGGGAACAGGCGAATCATCCCGCGGGTCTCCGTACGCATATTCTGGTTTGCCTGGGATCAGCCTTAATCATGCTGCTATCCATATACGGCTTTTCTCAATTCGTATTCGAAGGCAACGTACGAGTGGATCCGGCGCGACTTGCTACCGCGGTTATTACAGGCATCGGCTTTCTGGGTGCGGGAACGATCATTTTCACAGGTAAATCTATCGCTGGCTTGACTACCGCGGCTTCATTATGGGTAGTTGCTGCAATCGGGCTCGCAGTCGGCGCAGGATTCTATTACGCTGCTATCGTTACGAATGTATTGGTGCTTGTTAACTTGTTTGTGTTCAGTAAGCTGGAGAAGCGGTACTTTAACGGGAAGAAACTGAAGATGTTGACGCTGGAAACGGACGACTCCTCTTACGTTATACAGAACATCAATTCCTGCATGCAAGTAAATGGGATAGCAGTCAAGAAGATGACGATGTTCCATAAGATTGTTGAACATGACTATGATGATCCTCATACAATCAGAGAAGTCAAAATGACGATTATACTGCCGAAACATATGGAAGTGTTTACATTAGTGGATGAGCTGGAACGATTGAAGGGAATCAGCATGGTCATTATTGAATAAGGTCCAGCGATACCTAGACTAAAGTCGGTGAAACCTTCCTAGACTCAGGAAGGTTTCTTTGCATCTCCTTTCCGCCGTACAATAAGACTATCCAATAAGAAAGCGCGGATTAGACACCAGAGATAGGTCATGGAAAGGATGCAATGAATGTGAGACACAATAGTGTATATATAAGTTCTAGGAAAACGGATCAAAGCTTGGTAATCGATTTTCAACAAGGAAATGAAGATGCTTTTCACGAATTGGTGGAAAGACACCGACATTTTGTGTTAACTTGTATTTGTCGCTCTGTGACAGACAAGTATCTAGCGGAAGATATCGCACAGGATGTGTGGCTGAAAGTATATCGTTCCTTGCATACGTATCGTGGAGAAGCCAAATTTACGACTTGGCTGTACCGATTGACTCGGAATCAACTCATTGACTCTATTCGAAAATGGAAGCCCAATCTCCAGGTTGACCTGAGCAATCGCGAAGTAACAGACTTTATGCCTGAGACAAGTGTTTCTCAATGGTGCGAGCTGCCTGAAGAATGCGCGATTCAGCATGAACAGTGCAAGCAAGTGCAGGATACGTTGAATCAATTGCCGCTCAAATATCGTTCGATTATGGTGATGTACCATATGCGAGAGCGTTCGTACGCGGAGATTGCGGAACAAATGGCTATGCCGGTTCGTACGGTTGAAACTCGTTTGTATCGCGCGAAATCATTGTTTAAGCGAGCTTGGATGCAGACTGCGGATCTGAGCTGAGTCGGAACGGCTGCTTGGCATATGGACAGGAACACTTGACGCGGCTATATATTGTGCGGAATTTTACTATTTGTGGAGGGGACGAACTCATATGAACGATTATCGATCATTCTCCAGTTCAGACGATAAGAACGATCCATTTATGGATGAGCGGCTTAGAGAATTAGAGCGCATGCAGCGCGATTCACGACGCAATCCGAATTGGCAAGGTGATCCGAATGCACCGTATTATCACGTTCAGGAACCGCCTTTTATGAATCAGAAGCCTCCGCGCAAGAGGAAGTTCGTTGCGGTTATGCTGTCTGCGCTATTTCCAGGCCTCGGTCATTTTTATCTTGGTTTAATGCAGCGCGGTCTGTTGATGATGATGCTCGTAGCGCTGGATATCGTTGCAATTGTATATTTCACTTCTAATATGGGGGCTAATGTACCTTTGATCGTCCTGCTCTCCTTATTGATGCCGGTCATTTATTTCTTCAACTTATTCGATACGATGCAGCATACAGATAAAGTAAACACGCAGACGCTGTACGGAACGACGGGCACGGTTAGACAAGGACCTTGGCTCGGTGTGCTCCTTGTCATAATCGGCATTATGCTGCTCCTGTTTGCTTTTGATCCGAGTTGGCTGCGTTGGTTGTTTAATGATGCGGGCTCATTTCTAGGAGCGCTGCTGCTCATCATTGGAGGGCTGTTCGTTCTCTTTAAAGAGTCGCGAAAGAAATCGTGATAGAGAAGAAGGGGCGTGTGCCTATGATAAAGGTAGGGCGTATCACTGCATCGTTGCTTCTAGTATGTGTAGGAGTGCTGTTGCTGATTGATCAGCTGCTGCACACGAATTATATAACCCTTCTATTGACTTGGTGGCCTCTTGTTCTCATCGGCTGGGGACTCGAGGCCATTTGGTTTAGCTTGATTAAGTCTGGACGCAAATGGAAGCTTGATGTAATCGGTATGTTTGCGGCTGTGTTTATTTCGGCATTTGTGTTTACAGCAGCTCAACCCAATTTGTTTAATGACTGGCTGCGCAGTATTCAATTTGATTTCTCGATGATGAAACAGATGGTTCTGCTGGATGGAGTTCAGTATGAACGTCCGCTTGTGACTGAACCGATGACTTCGGATGTATCGGCTCTGAGCATAAGCCATTCTCAAGGAGATATATATGTCAAGAGCGGTAATGTACAGCAGTTGGAGCTTTCCAGCCTTGTTACAGTGTATGATAGATCCAAGGACAGTGGCCAACAGTTAGCAGATCAGATTGAGCTTCGTGTAGTTAAGAATGCCGAGTCGAAGCAGTGGACGGTGAAAGTTGAAGGGCCGGATCAACTGCTTAAGCAAAATGAGAAGATAAGAGTTGATATTCAAGCTGTGGTGCCTGCTCACTTATCTATTCCAATCAACATTAAGGTGAGTGATGGGGATATCTACATTCAGGAGCTATATGGCGACGTTACAGCGCTGACTTCGAATGGCGACATCCGGGGAGCCGATGTTAAAGGTTCAACGAAGCTCGAAACATATGATGGCGATATCGAGATGAAGCGAATTCAAGGCGACGGCGTATTCACAACTTCAGACGGAGACATTGCAGCTTTAGAGATCAATGGTGCAGTTCAGATGACGACGAAGAGCGGAGATCTGACACTCCATGAAGCTTATGGCGAAGTAGCGATGGAGACGTTAAATGGTGACATTGATTGTGATTCAACGCTGATGGCAGGCAACTGGAACGTATCCGCCCTAGCGGGTGATGTTACAATTCAGCTTCCAGATGACATCAACGCTCGTGTTCACGCTCGCAACTCTTTTGGGGATGTCACCAGCACGTTCCCATTGGAAATAGACGATTATGCGATGAACGGCGTACTCGGCTCTGGTCTTTATGAATTGAATCTTGATGCCAATGGGGATATAACGCTCAATTCTCGTTCCTGATGAGTTAAAAATACAAATATTGAAGTTTACATTGACAAAATTTAAAAAACAGACGTACAATGGACGTATAGAAATTATTTCTTGAGAATTGTTATAATGTAATGACGTTACCCGACGTTAAGAAATAATAATAATGAAGGTGGTGGTCAGGATGACGACTCGGGTACAGCATGCATTGGAACATTTGAAGATGTCCGGCGTACGTATCACACCGCAGCGTCATGCTATATTAGCATACCTGATGGAATCCATGACCCATCCGACTGCAGATGAGATATATCGAGCATTGGAGCCTAAGTTTCCAAGCATGAGTGTGGCTACTGTGTACAACAACCTGAAGATGTTTATCGAAGCAGGTTTAGTTCATGAGTTGACATATGGAGACAGTTCCAGCCGTTTTGATGCGAATGTGTCGGATCATTACCATGCGATATGTGAAAGATGCGGGAAGATTGCTGACTTCTTAATGCCTGCTCTAGGCGAGATTGAGCAAAAGGCAGCTGAACGCACGGGCTATCATATTCATGGTCATCGAATGGAAGTCTATGGAGTATGTCAGGAGTGTGCTGAGTAAGCACAGCATGCAGGTCAATTGATAATGAACCTGAACGCGCGGCGGTGAGCTGCGCGTTTTTTCGTGTAGGGCGCCTGATATGCATGGATACTATAAATAAACGAAAGTAGATAGGACTTGACTATAAGGAGGATGACATGAAATACGGGAGAGATCAGAAACGCAGGTCGAAGTCGAACAAGGGTAAGAAGCGTTCACGGCAACGCGGCTGTCTATTCATTCTCTTGGGTGTATGCCTACTGACGGTTGCGGCATGGCAAGGTTGGAAAGAGTGGATGCCAAACTACGAATATGCAGCACCGGATACTACGGTTAAACAACCGATTACTTGGAACGGTGAAATGACCACGCATAGCGCTTATGGAGGAGGCAAATCACTGTTAATACCATTATCCGCAGTACAAGAGCGAATTATGCCGCAAGCTATATATGAATCAGAATCCAGCCTTGTCATATTGACAGATGAAACTCATGTCGCGACTGTGCCGCTGAACAGTTCCGAAGGAACGCTTAATGGGAAAGTGAAAGATTGGAAGCTGCCAGCTCAGAAGGTGAATGAAAATATTTATGTGCCTAGTGTTGTGCTCGAGGAGCTTGGCGTCGTTAAGACAATCGAATACCCAGTAAGCGGAGTCGTTCAGCTCGTACTTCCGGGAGAGGAATTGCAATACGGACAGGTAGTGTCATCCGATGAAGCGGATAAACAGTATGCGATGAGGCAGGAGCCTAATAAGAAGTCGCCTATTGTGAAAAAAGTTGCAGCAGGTACGAAGGTAACGCTGTGGGGAGAACATGAAGGATGGTATCGAATCCAGGATGACGAAGGGTTGATCGGATATATTCCTTCATCTGAGATAGAAGTAACGACAACCTGGAGCATGCCGCAAGCTGAGAAGCTGGAGAAGCCTGCATTTGTCCAAGAGAATATACCTGTAACTTTAGCGTGGGAAGCAGTATATAGTAAGAATCCGAACACAGAGGATCTTCCGGATATGCCTGGGGTAAATGTCATCAGCCCTACTTGGTTTAGTCTAGCGGATGATGAAGGCAATGTTAGTTCTAAAGCTGACGAGAAGCTGGTGAAATGGGCGCATAAGCAAGACAAGTTTGTATGGGCGCTGTACAGCAATAGCTTTGAGCCTGAGCGAACGACAGCGGCTTTATCAACCTATGAACGACGCAGCAGGACGATTAATCAGTTGATTCAGTATATGAAGCAGTATGATCTCGACGGAATTAATATTGATTATGAAAATGTAAACGTTGAGGACAAAGACAAGCTTACACAGTTTGTGCGTGAGCTGACGCCGCAGTTCCATCGTGAAGGTCTTGTCGTCTCGATTGATGTCACAGCTAAATCCAGCAGCGGGAAATGGTCCATGTTCTTGGATCGTGAAGCGCTTGGCCGTTCTGTCGATTATATGATGGTTATGGCTTATGATGAGCACTGGGCAACTAGTCCAGAGGCGGGTTCGGTTTCCTCGTTGCCGTGGGCTGAGCAGGCCGTGAGACGAATAATGGAAGAAGACGCTGTGCCTGCGAACAAGCTGGTGCTTGGTATGCCGACCTATACTCGTATCTGGACCGAAACAGAGGAAAATGGCGAAACGAAAGTAAGCTCCAAGACTATCGGCATGGAGTCGACTAAAAAGTGGATCGCTGAGAATAAGGTCACGCCGGTGATGTCGGAAGAGACAGGACAGCATTATGCTGAAGTTTCCGGAAATGGTCAGAAGCAGCGGGTATGGATCGAAGATACAACATCGATTAATTCACGTATTCAGATGGCTAAGGATATGGAGTTGGCTGGAGTTGCCGTGTGGGCGCGTTCGTTCGGCGATGAAGAATTGTGGAAGATGCTGAAATATTAATAATAGATAAAGTGATCCCTCCAACTGCCTTATATGGCGGCTGGAGGGATTTTTCGTTACGGGCGTCATGCTGTTGTATCAGATGATGGTTTAGAATGGACAACTTGAACGGTAGGCTGATTAGGTATCAGGTTTCCGTCGCTGTCGAAGTTGGGATTCTCGGTAGCTTGATTAGGGTCGAGTGTCAACACGGTACGACAAAACATGCAGCGGTCTGTTCTTCCCAGGATCTTCGTCTGGCGTCCGCATTCCGGACATTGGAGCATGACCGCGCTGGTTGAGAGCATGCCCGCCCAGAAGTAGATGCCAACGCTGCCGAGAAGAACGATCATACCAATTGCCATGAAGATGGCTGCGATTGGCCGAGCTGATATCCCCCACATGACAATTCCCGATGTTCCTAGAATCATAAGTCCCATGCCTGCCATCGTAAGAACAAGTCCCCACAAGCGAAACTCGTTGATCTTGCTTGATCTAAAGATGCGATGCAGGCGGATCGATGGCTCCGATTGTTTGTTCATCATTAGTTTCTCCTATCTAGTATGGAATGTTTATCGAAATAGAAGGAAAGAAACGATCTATGTAGAATTATAAACTATGAGTAGTTGTAAAAGAAAGCCAAAAAGCGTGGGGTAATTGTGAAAATGGGAAATAAAGGGCCGGAATTGCTGTTTAAGCAGTTAACTGATGATGTATTGATCACAGGTATAATTTCGGTGGCTCGAGAATCCGTGGATGTGAACTTGAAGTCGTTTATTGATTGGCATCTTTACATTATCGTTCTTACAGATGACGTCGAAGCTGATGGCAGCGTTCCGATGATTATTGAGAATGATAAAGAGATGCGCATTGTCATCGATCGCGTTCCAATTTGCAAGCTTTTGGAGGTGACTGGTGTGGAATTCTACGACATTAAACGCTTAATTTCATTAGGGAGAATTGAATTCGACCGAGACGGTAGAGTGTCTCATTTGCAGCAGACACTTCCTGAGAACAACAAGATGCAGGTTGAACAGCTATTATTCCGATCATTCGCTGCATACATTGATGCTTACATGAAAGCGAAGCGAAGCCTGATGGATGGACAGGAACTAGATGCCTATCAATACGTCACGGCTGCTCTCACGGAATGGGCGCGTGTATCGGTGCTGGAGAACGGCGGATTCGGGCATGACTTAATATGGCATCAAGTCAGACTTGCTAATCCAGGTGTTTATAAGCTGTATGAAGAGCTTATTAGCAGCCGTGAGACCATATCGCAGCGGGTGGAGCTTGCGCTTCTCGCGTGTGAGTTCTCTATGACGAATAAGCTGAATTCCAGATTGGCCCCGCTGATTCGTGTGCTTCGTGAATCCGCGGATGGATTTGCGATCCATGAGCTTCAGCGTCATGAGGAGCTGCATGCGGTCGCGGCTCACCTGCCGATGGTTATGGAGAAGCTGCTTCTAAGAGGATTTGTCCAGAGCTCCTTCACGCTGCCGGAACCGCCATGGGACGCATTCGGGTTAGTCCCTGTGTATCGATGGAATGACGAACGAGAGGTTGTTCTCTAAAGATAGATGAGAAGAATACGTAATAGGAGCCGTATCATTTAAGATACGGTTTTATTTTTGTAATTAAGTGTTGACTTAGGTGCAAAGCATATGATAAATTAAAGTTCGCCCTTCAAAAAGGGTGAATGATTGAGACAGAGCAAGCGGTCGATCACAAACATGATTCGACAAAAGAAGATAAAAACTTCGAAAAAAACGCTTGACTCAAAACGATCGAATATGATATATTATAAAAGTCGCCGCTGAACGAAACGGCGCAAGAGAGCGAAGATAACTTAAGGGTTATCGAGCTGGAATTGTTCTTTGAAAACTGAACAACGAGCGAATGTTGAGTGAGGATGACGATCTTGATCGTTTGAATCATTCAGCG